>CAZEBV010000022.1:0-19815 GCA_964510695.1 uncultured bacterium | reverse complement strand
AACCGGCTGGTGGGAGAGGACCGGTCCGTGGTGGGGCCCGAGCCCGGGGTGACCCGCGATCGGGTCTCCGAGCCGCTGACCTGGGAGGGGCGATCCCTGACCCTCATCGACACGGCGGGTTACGCCGAGCGAGGGGAGGGTTCCCCCGACCCGACCTTCCTCCTGGAACAGGTCGAGGCCATGATCGAAACGGGGGAGTGCCTGGTTTTCGTGGTGGACGCCGGGGTCGGGCTGCACCGACTGGATCGCCGGATCGCCGATCTGCTCTACCCCCACGCCGAGCGGGTCGTGCCGGTCGTGAACAAGGTCGACCCCGGGCGGGATTCCGACGCGGCCGTCGCGGAGTTCTTCGAGCTCGGGTTCCCCGATCCGCTCCCCGTGTCGGCCGAACACGGACGGGGGATCGACGGGGTTCGGTCCCGCGTTCTGGAGGAGCTTCCGAAGCGGACCCCCCCGCCTCCACCGAAGGGGGTCCGACTGGCCCTGGTCGGCCGCCCCAACGTGGGCAAATCCACCCTCTTCAACGCCGTTCTCGGGTACGATCGAGTCATGGTGGACGAAGAACCCGGTACGACCCGGGACCTGATCAGCGCCTCCTTCCGGGTGAACGAGCGTCGTTTCGTGCTGATGGACACGGTGGGCATGCGTCGGCGTGCGCGGGTGGACCGCCGGCGCGAGGAGCTGGGGGTGGCCCGAAGCATTCGAGCCATCGGGTCCTGTGACGTGGCCGCCCTGGTCTTCGACTGGGAGCAGCGGGTCACCCGCCAGGATCAGCGCATCGCGGGCCTGATCCAGGACCGTTACCGGGGCTGTGTTCTCCTGGTGAACAAGGCGGACGAGCCCGACGAGGAGGCCGAAAAGCGGTGGATGGCCCACCTTCGGAACCGGCTTCATTTCCTGGATTACGCGACGGTGCTGTTTACCAGCGGGCAGGCTCGCCGGGGCCTCGGGGCCATTTTTCGACAGGCCGCCTCCATCTACGATGAAATGCACAGCGTGTACGAGCCCGAGGAGCTGGATCGGGTGCTTCTGGACGTCAAGTCCCGACTGGACTGGCCCGGCCGCGCGGCGCGCGAGGTGATCCTTCAGGACGTGCGCCAGGAGGACGTCAACCCGGTGACGCTGAACATCAAGGCGCGGGGAGGCGAGCGGCTGACCCGCCGTGACCTTCGCCACCTCCGGCGGCTGCTGCGGGGGGAACTGGGCCTGGACCACGCACCGCTCAAGCTTCGTACCGTGGAGGAATACGCCGATGTCTCCTGAGTGGCTGATCGTGCCGGCGGCTTACCTGCTGGGGGCCGTTCCCTTCGGACTGCTCTACAGCCTGACCCTGGAGGACGAGGACATCCGTGAGCGGGGAAGCGGAAACGTCGGGGCGACCAACGTGCTTCGGGCCTTCGGGTGGGCCCCCGGGGTGATCACGCTGCTGCTGGACGTCCTGAAGGGGCTTCTCCCCGCGGCGATGGCCCTGCGGTGGGCTTCGGCCGAAGTCGCCGTTCTGGCCGGCGTCGCGGCCATCGTGGGGCACGTTTACCCCGTTTACCTCCGGTTCGACGGGGGGAAAGGGGTGGCCACCTCCGCCGGGGTGTTCGGCCTGCTGGCCCCCCGGGCCCTCCTGGGGGCGCTGGTCCTGTTTCTGGTCGGCGTGGGGTTAACCCGCTACATGTCGGTGGGATCCCTGCTGGGGGCGGTATGCTTTCCCCTCATCGTGGCCTACTTCCAGGGACCCGCCCACCCGGTGACCCTCGGGGCCGGCGCGGTGGTGGTTTTGATCGTCTGGCGTCATCACGCTAACCTCAGGAGGCTCGTGCGGGGTGAGGAACATCCGTTTTTCTGAGGGGGGAAGCTTCGCCGGGGTCGACGGGAGGGTCCCGGACTCCTTCGGGAGGGATTCCGCGTGATCGTGACGGTGGCGGGGGCCGGCCGCATGGGAACCGCGCTGTCCCACCTTCTGGCTCAGCGGGAGGAGGTTTACCTGTGGGGACGAAACGAGTCGCTGATCAAACAGATCCAGTTCGATCGAGTCAACGAGGCCTACCTCCCGGGCGTGAACCTCCCCTATGAGGTTCGGGCCACGTACGATCTTGACCACGCCCTGGCGGATTCCGACCTTCTGGTCATGGCGCTTCCCAGCCGGGAGTTCCTCGACGTCTTCGAGCGAACCTACAACTTCCTGTCCGGCCTGGAAGGGGTCGTCTCGGCCAGCACCGGTTTCAACCCCGAGACCGGCCGCCGCCTGAGCCAGGAGGTCCTGGAGCGGCTTGAAACCCTGGACGATTACTACGTGCTCTCCGGGGCGGGGTTCCCGGAGGAGATCGGCCACCAGCAGCCCACGTCCTGGGTGCTGGCCGGCGGACGTGAACGCTCCCGGACTCGACTGGCGGAGTTTTTCTACCGGCCTTACTTCACCGTGCGCCCCACCGGGGACCTGATCGGAACCGAGGTGGTCGCGGCCCTGAATCACGTCTACGCTGTTCTCGCCGGTCTGGTTGACGGGGTGGGCTACGAGGCCGGCACGCGTGCGGACGTGGTCACCCGAAGCTACCATGAAGCGCTCCGATTCGTGGAGTACGAAGGGGGGGACCGCGGGACCCTCGAGGGCATCGCCGGGCTCGGGGGCCTCGTGGCGGCCTGCACGGGGGAGCTCTCGGTGAACTACCGTCTGGGTCGAGAGATCGCCGGGGGTGCCGACGTGGAGGAAGTCCGCACCCGGCTGGGCGTTCACCTGTCGGGGATCCACGCGGCCCGGGTGGCCTACCATCGGGCGGTGAAGGCCGAGCTGAAGGCTCCCCTGGTCTCGACGGCCTTCGGGCTTTTGTTCGAGGACTTGAGCCCCGAGGCCGCGGTGGAGCGGTTGTTCCGACTGGAGGGTCCCCCGGACGAGGAGTGACCGGCCCGGGTTCCGACACCTTTTTGAGACGGGGTGGTGTGCTCACCGTGGAAACGCTGGTCGACCTCTGGCAGTTCCTCAACGAACGCAAGAAGTGGTGGCTGCTTCCGATCATCGTCGTGATCATGATCTTCGGGCTGATGGTCGTGGTCACCTCCAACAGCGCCGTGGCCCCTTTTGTCTACACGGTTTTCTGAATCAGCGGGGTCGTTCCGAGGGCACCGCTTGCGGTCAGGGGCCATGGATCTATCCTTCTAACGGTTTCAGGGGAAGGGACCTCTACCAGCGGTTCGGGACGTGGCGTAGCTTGGTAGCGCGCGCGCCTGGGGGGCGCGAGGTCGCCGGTTCAAATCCGGCCGTCCCGACCATTTTCCACCCTCCAGAGCTGCCCGGGGCCGCTTTCGGTGCGGCCCGTGACGTCAATTCCGACGCCGGATGGTTGGTATGGAGACGGACTCCTGCAGGCATCCTCTCCTCGCCGTCGATGCGATTGTCCGCGTCGGGGACGAGATCGTGCTCGTTCGCCGTCGGAACCCCCCCGAAGGATGGGCGATCCCCGGGGGGTTCGTGGAGTACGGGGAGACCGTGGAGCAGGCCGTTCGTCGGGAGATCCGGGAGGAGACCGGGCTCGAGCTGGACGCCCTGACTCAGTGGCGGGTCTTCTCGGACCCCGATCGGGATCCCCGGCGGCACGTCGTCAGCCTCTGTTTTGCCGCCCGTTCGGACGGGTCGCCCCGTGCCGGGAGCGACGCCGGGGACGTGGATCTGTTTCGTCCGTCCGATCCGCCCGCCCGGCTGGCCTTCGATCACGAGGCCATCCTGCGGCAGTATTGTCGGGAACGAGGGGGTTGACGCCGTGACGGTCGACGACATGGTTGCCCTGGTAATGGCGGGTGGCGTGGGGACCCGGTTCTGGCCCCTCTCCCGTCGTGCCCGTCCCAAACAGCTTCTCTCGCTCGGGGATCATCCCGTGATGCTCCGGGCCACCCTGGACCGGCTTCGCCCGCTGCTTCCCCCGGAACGCATCCTGGTGGTGACCGGCCGGGCCCACGAGGAGCCGGCGCGGCGAGTCTGTGACGACCTCCCCCCCGAGAACGTGGTGGCCGAACCCGAGGGGCGGGACACGGCGGCCTGTGTCGGACTGGGCGGGATTTTGGTGGAGGAACGCTTCTCCCCGGACACGGTGATCGGGGTGTTCCCGGCCGACCACCACATCGGACGCCCGGAACGCTTCCACGCCGACGTTCGGGCCGCCCGTGACGCCTGTGGAACCACCGGGGAGATCGTCACGTTCGGCGTTCGTCCCGACGATCCTTCCACGAGCTACGGGTATATCCTGTACGACGGGGAAACCACCGTTCCGGCCGAGGATCGCCGCGCCTTTGCCGTTGAACGTTTTACCGAAAAGCCCGACCGGGATGAGGCCCGCTCCCTGCTGGAGCGTGAGGCCCTCTGGAACAGCGGCATGTTCTTCTGGCAGGCCCGTACGATTCTGGACCTCATCGGAAAGCACCTTCCCCGCCTCTCCGAAGGACTGGAAGAGATCCGTGAGGGCTGGACCGCGGGAGGGGACCTCCCGGCCGTCCTCGAGGAACATTACGGTTCCCTTCCGGCCATTTCGGTGGATTACGGCGTCCTTGAACGGGCCGATCGAGTGTGGACGCTTCCGGTGGACTTCGACTGGAGCGACCTGGGTACGTGGGATAAACTCGGGGATGTCGTCGACGCCGACGAGGACGGCAACGTCCGTCTCGGCGAGTCCCACCTGTACGACTGTCGGGAGTCGGTGGTCGTACGGGAGGGCGGTCCCCTCGTCGGGGCCGTCGGGCTTCGGGGGCTGGTCGTGGTCAGCACGGAGGATGCCCTGCTCGTGTGCCCCCGAGAACGCGTCGAGGACGTCAGGGAGATCGTGCGAAACCTGAAGGACGCGGGGCGTGAGGAGCTTCTCTGATCCATCCCGGGCCGGCCTTTCACCTCATCCCGTCGGAACCGAAACGGTGGTTGCCGTGAGCCTGTTGAACCGCTACGCTCGCCGGAACTTCCGGGCCCTCTCCGAGGCCCTCGTGCCCGAAACACCCGAGCTGGCCGAACGGCGTGGCGAGCGACACCGGATCGGGGCGGCGTCGGTGGACCTCGGTGACTACCTGGCAGAGACCTTCAACCACTTCCAGGAGGTTCCCTCCGGCCCCCTGGGTTCCCTCCTGGAGCGCCTCGGGATGAAGACCGTGCCGCTTGCGCCCCTGATGGCCCTGCTTCTCGACGTGGTGTCCCTCGAGCTGTGTCTTCGCCGGCGCAGCCGTCATCCCGTGGAGGGCTCCTGGACCTCGCTTCCCTTCTTCGGGCTGTTCCGGGACCTGCACCCGGAGGACCGGCTGCGCGTCCTGGACATGATGGAAAAGGATTCCCTCCTGAAGCGGTCCCTCGACGGGCTTCATCGCTACCTGCCCCAGGTGGGGATGCTGGAGTTCATGGCGACTGCGATGGGGGCGCTCCCGATTCTCACGTACTACAGCGACTGGTCCCGGGTCGATCCCGAACGTCTCGGGATGGAACCCTCCCGGGACGCCGATCGGGGGGTTCCGGCCGGCTGGGCCCAGGCGGATTACCCGGGCCCCGCCGACGGATACGCGGATTTCCGCGGCTACGAAGTCGAGTCCTTCGAGGAGAACGAGTACCGTTGACCGAACACACGGAGGTTCTGGTGATCGGCGCCGGGGCGGACGGTCCCGCGCTTGCGTGGGGGCTGGGGGAGATGGGGATCGACGTGACCATCCTCGAGGCGGGGCCCTGGCACGGTCACACCGACTGGCCCGATCCTCACGAGGCGGCCGGCGAGCGGCGCTCCAGCGAAGCGGACGGCCTGTCCGGTGAACTGCTCGAGGAGCAGTTCACGGGCCGCGAGCACGAGATGAACAACCTCCGTTCCGGCAAGCTTCGGTGGGGACCCGCCGATCGTTCCCGCCCCCCCTGGCTTCGGGTGCTGGGCGGAAGCGGGCTGCCGGTGCAGGTGGCCGGCGTGGGAGGGACCAGCCTGCACTATTTCGGGAACCATCCCCGGGCGTACCCCTTCGCCCTCAACAAACAGCCCGACTGGCCGATCGCCTACGAGGAGCTGCTGCCCTATTACCGGTGGCTCGAGGAGGCTCACCCCGTTCGACCGGCCCCCACCACGGCACGGGACGAGCTGTTTTACCAGGGCTGCCGGAACGTGGGCTGGGATCTTTTGAGGGGGAAGAACGTGACCGAACCGGGATACCGTCCGATGCCCAACGCCATTCTCCCCCCGGACGAGGCGCTTCGAGGGGACTACGAAGGGGATTTCACCTATCCGGACGTGACCGGATCCACGCTTGCGCTCAGCGAGTTTCAGGGCGACGCTCTGCCCCGGGGTGCCCCCCTGGAGGAGAAGGCCCGCCGTTCGAGCAACGTCAGTTTCATTCCCCGGGCCCTCCGCACCGGCCACGTCACCGTGCAGCCGAACTCCTTCGTCACCCGGGTCCTCACGGACCAGGAGGGCACCACCGCCACGGGCGTGGAGTACCGGCACACCTGGTCCGGTGAAACCCGACGCATCGAGGCCGAAACCGTCGTGATGGCGGCCGGCTGCGTGGAGACGCCCCGTCTCTGGATGAAGTCCGATCTTCCCGACAACGACTGGGTCGGGCGGGGCCTGACCACGCACTGGTTCGACTTTCTGGCGGGGGTGTTCGACCCCGGTGACCTGGAGGATCGCATCGGGATCCCCCACGTTAATCCCCACGTCGGCCAGAACGGGTCGGCCCGCCTGGATTACCCGGGGCTCGGGGCGGTCGCCGTCAACACCTTCCCGCCCGGACTCATGGCCGGCACCCTCTACGGCGTCAGTCGGTCCGGGTACAGCTTTGACCGGGAGGGGGAGGATCGGGATCCGTGGGACAGCCGCGGTAAGCTCTCCGGTTCCACCCTGAAGGAATTCATGGCCGATTACCGCCGCACCCTGACGCTGATCATCCACACGGACGACCGGCCTCATATCGACAACGGCATCAGCCTGGACGCCCTTCAGCGGGACGAGCACGGCTCCCTGCCGATGATCCAGTGGGAGCCTCGTCCCCAGGACGACGCCAAGCGTGAACGGTTGGTCGAAATGGGATGCGACGTGCTTCGGGCGGCCGGCGCCCGGCACATCCATCGGGCCGACAGCCCGCCGATTTTCCTTCACATGCAGAGCAGCATGAGGATGGGGAAGGTGACCGACGAGGTCTGTGAGGCCCGGGACGTCGATCGACTGTTCATCGCCGACCACAGCGTGCTTCCCAACTCCCTGGGGGGGGCGAACCCGACTCATACCGGCCAGGCGCTGGCCCTGCGGACCGCCCGGGCGGTGGCCAGGCGCTACTTCCCCTCACGGGCCGAGGAGCACGATCTTCTCGACGACGTGATCAAGACGGCCAACGATGAACATTGAAAGTTCGTCCGTCTCCGACGATAAAGGGGTTGGGCAGCGCTCCGACACGGGAGGCGGATTCAACGTGGCGATCTCCAACTTCGAAACGTTCATGGAGGATCAGATCGTCCGGATCAAGGCCTTCCGGCGTCAGCTCGAGGAGGAGTGGGACCGGGAGGTCGGCCTCGAGGAAGCCGCTCGGACCTGGATCCAGCGGCACGCCGAGGAGTTCCGCGAGCTGTACGAGGAGCGCTCGTCCCTTTCCTGAGCCTCGAGTCCCTCCGCGCCATCGTTCGGTCAAGACCCGTCCCTCCGATCCCTGCTTTCCCCGGGGTGACCTCCGTTGACGTTCCGCTGGCGCCGTGTCACGGTCGTGATCGTCGGACTCATCGTCATGCTGGGTCCCCTGCTTGTCGGAGCCCGGGGGCAGGACCCGGACCCCGAGGCGCTTTACCGGGAGGGCCAGCAGCGCCTCTGGAGGGGCCAACACGGGGAATCCGCCCGACTCTTCCGGCGATTCCTCGATCGCTACCCGGAGCACGAGCTGCGTTTCGACGTCGTCTTCGGGCTGGGGCTGGCACTGTTTCGGGCGGGGGATTACGAGGGGGCTCGCACCCGTTTCCGGGCGGCTGCCCGTGAGCACGCCGATACGGTGATCCGCGGGGAAGCCACCCTCGACCTGGCCCGGGTGGACGTACAGCAGGCACGGGACACGGGGGCACGCCGTCACCTGGAGCGGTTCCTCGATCGTTACCCGGATCACGTGCTCCGGGACCGGGCCCGATCGATCCTGGAACGAATCACCGCCGGTCCGTCCGCTCGATCGTCCGGGGAGACCGCTTTTCCACCGCCCCTTCGCGGTGGGACGGACACGGGGCCCGAGGGCACGGTGCGGTTGACCCCGACCGGGGACACCGTCCCCGTCGACACGGGGGTTTCCCGACCGGGGGACACGCCGGGCCGCCAGGCCCCGAACGGAGAAACCGAGGAGGGGCGATGACCCGGGTCGGCCTCGCCGCCGGTCCCACGGGCGGTCACCTCCTCCCGGCCCGGCTGGTCGCTCGATGTCTGCGGCGGGCCGGGTGCGAACCGGTGCTGCTCACGAACGCCCCCCGGGACCATTACCTTCTTCGGGGGTTCCAGGGAGAACACGTCTCGCTGGAGGGACGGCCGTGGGCCGGGAGCGGCCTCACGGGGCGGATCACCGCCGCCGCCGCGATCCTGCGTGAAACCCTCCGGCTGCGTGGGGTCCTCGAGAACCTGACCGGACTCGTTAGTTTTGGAGGGTACCCGGTGGTCCCGGTCCTTCTGGCCGCCTGGGAACGGGGACGGCAGATTTTTCTACAGGAGCAGAACCGACGGCCGGGACGCGCCCACCGTCCCTTCCGTCCTCATGCCCGCCGGGTTTTCTACGGGTTTCCCCCGATCGGCGGCGATCCCGATCCGAACCATCCCACCACCGGGAACCCCGTTCGGGAACCGTCTCCCCCCGAGGACCCCTGGTTCGAACGGGAACCGCTGCTTCTCGTGGTGGGAGGCTCCCAGGGGTCACGGGAGGTCTCGGGTTACCTGGCAAGCAGCCTGACCGAGCTGCTCGGACGGGGGTGGTCGATCTATTATGTACGGGGTGAGTTCGGACGGGACCTCGAGGTCCCGGCGGACGATCGTGAGCGGGTCCGTCAGGTGTCGGTGGAACCGGACTTGCCCGGGGTGATGGACCGGGCCGACTGCGTCTGGGCCCGGGCCGGGGCGGGGACGCTGACGGAGCTTTTACGGACGGGCACGCCGGCCGTCCTGTTTCCCCTCGCCTCGGCCGCGGACGACCATCAGCGTGCCAACGCCCGCTGGGTCGCTCGCCGGGGTCCCGCCCGGGTCGCCCAGCGTGGCTCCACCGATCCACGGCTCGAGTGGACGGAGGAACTTCGTGGTTCAGGGACGGGTTACCGGGTTCCCTGGGCCTGGCGGCCTTCCCCCCAGCAGCGCATCGCGGAGGCGGTGATCGAATGTCTTCCGGGCTGACGGGTTTCCTGACGGCCGTCATGATGCTCGCCGCCGGCCCGGGGTTCTTGTCCGACACAAGCCCCCTGGGTTACCTGGCGGCCCGGGATCGGGTTGAAATCGGCGAGCCCCGGGCGGCCCTGAAACACCTCGAGCGAACCCTTCAGGACCATCCCCGCCACGCTCCGTCCGTCGTCCTGGCGGCCCGTCTTCACCGGGATCAGTCCGGGGATACCCGGGCCGCCGGATGGATTCGCCGCCACCTGAAGACCCATCCCGAACCGTCCCTCCTCGAGGACCTTCTCACGGACGTTCAACTCGATACCGGGGTTCGACTGGATCTGCTGGCGTGGGCCGATACCGTCGGACTCCGCCGCGCGGGGCTTTTGAGTCGCCGGCTGAACATCCTCCGGCGACGCGGGCGGTGGAACGCGGTCTATCGGCTGGCCCGCCGGGGTCGACGCCGTTTCCCCGAATCCTACGCGGTGGGCTACGCCCTGGGGGCGGCGGCCCTGAAGCGAGGACAGCCGAAACGTGCCCGGAACGTCTTCCGTGAATTGATCGGCCGGCGTCCCGGTCGTGCGGCGGCCTACCGGGGACTGGCACGCAGTCTCCTCCGGCTGGGACGAACCAACCGCGCCCGGGATCGCTACGGTCAGTACCGGGCGCTTGTGCCAGCTGCTCCCGGCTGGTTCCGCTTTCGGGAAAAGCCCGCGTCGGGGAGGGAATGGGTACCCGCGAACGGGGGGTGAACCTCACCCCGGCGGGAGAGGAGCGGCGCCTCCGCGGCCCCCTCGACCGATCCTCGGTTCAGTTTTCAGGCAGCGTCAGCTACACTAACAACCATCACGTTTACAGGACGTGACGGCCACGAAGACACGCGACCGAACATACGCTACGAATTCCAGCGAGGATACTTCCCGGGGATCATGAACCGGAGACTGTCGAGGGTCCCGACCGGCCTCGTCGTCCTCGTCCTGCTGGTGCTGACGGGATGTGGCACCGGGCCGGGCGCGAGGATTTCCCCCGAGACCCCCCTTACGGCCTGGCAGCTTCGTCAGGTGTACACCGAGGGGCTGGCCTACGAGTCGCTGGAGGATTACTCCACCGCGATCGATCGCTACGAAATCGTGCGTTCACAGGGAGCCAACGGCAACCCGTGGGCGCCGCGGGCCCACCTGCGGATGGCGATGCTCTACAACGATCAGCTCGGCGACGCCGATCGGGCCATTGACCTCTACCGGAGTTACCTGGAACGGTATCCGGAATCCGAGAAACACCCTGAGATTCTCCTGGAGCTCGGGGAGGTTTACCAGGACGAGGATCACTACGACAGCGCGGTTCAGATGTTCGAACGGCTCGTCGAGAACCACCCGGGCTCCTCCCTCGTGCCCGAGGGGTACTACAACCTCGGGGAGATGTACCTCGAGCAGAAGCGGTACGGGGAGGCCGTCGAGGCCCTCACCCGCCTGCTCGAGGAGGACCCGGAGACCAACCTGGCGGACGGGGCTTTGTTCCGGATGGGGAGGGCCTACGGGAAATGGGGGAAGAAGGAGAAGCAGCTGGAGGTTTATCGGCGGCTTCTGAAGGAATACCCGGAAAGCGACCTTCGGGAGTACGTGCTCTACCTCACGGTGGACGCGGCCCGGGAACAGGGGCGCAGCGAGGAGGCCCGTCGGTGGGCCGAGGTTTATCGTGAGGAGTTTCCCGAGGGAAAATACATCTCTCAGGTCCGCGACCTCTAAGCCTCGACCTTCCCGTCCCGACGGTCCGATCCGCACGGACGAGCCGTTCCTTCCCCGCGTGTTCGGAGACCGGATCTTGATGCCGGGCTCCCGGTGTATCGCAACCCGTTCGAAAGGACGTGATGGTCCGTGAAGGTCGGTCTGCTGGCGGACACTCACGACAACGTGCGTGCCATTCGATACCTCGTGCAGTGGTTCGATCAGGCGGGAGCCGGTGCCCTCGTGCACGCCGGGGACTTCGTTTCCCCGTTCACGGTGCCCGAGCTCGCGAGCTTCCCGGGGCCCGTCCAGGGGGTCTTCGGCAACAACGACGGGGACCGTGAGATGCTTCTGTCGCAGGCTGAGGGGACCTCGGTGGAGATCGGGGACGCCCCCCGTCGGTTCCCCCTCGGTGATCGTGAATGGCTGCTGAGCCACCGTCCCGCGGATCTTCCGGGAACGATACCGCCCGAGATCGACGTGGTGGTGCACGGCCACACCCACGTCCGGGAGCGGGAACCCCGGGAGGACCATCTTCTCGTGAACCCGGGGGAGGCAGGGGGGTGGTTGACCGAGTGCACCAGTGCAGCGCTGCTGGACACGGAGAAGCTGCAGTGTGAGTTTCACCTCGTTCCTGCCCCGTGAGCGGGAAGGGCTGAGCCATCCGGGCGGGACGTTTCGTCGTTCGTGGACGCAATACCTTATTTTGAGGCTACGACTGTGAGGGAATTCAGCTTTGATGATCACGCAGAATCAGCGCGTCGGCGTGTTCGTGGACGTACAGAACCTTTACTATTCTGCCAAATACCAGTACAACGGGAAGGTGAACTTCGAAAAGCTGCTCAATGAGACCAACCGGGGTCGGGAGCTCATTCGGGCCATTGCCTACCTCGTTGAAACCGACGAGATCGATCAGACTCGCTTCCAGGAGAACCTCCTCTCGATGGGCTACGAGGTCAAGACAAAACAGCTTCGCACCCGGCCCGACGGCAGCGCCAAGGGCGACTGGGACATGGGGATCGCCATCGACGCGATCGCGATCGGCAGCAAGGTCGACGTGGTCTGTCTGATCAGCGGTGACGGCGACTTCGTGGACCTCGTCGACATGCTCAAGGGGGACGGTCTTCGGGTGGAGGTCTTTTCCTTTCCCTCCAGCACGGCCCAGGAGTTGATCGACGCCGCCACGGAGTATTACGTGATGGACGACGACTACCTGCTCTAAAAGGGCGGGAAACCGGCACGAACCCGCCGGGGGCCCGGCCGCCCCAGGGGAGGATCCCGATGGATCGTCATCTTTTCCTCGTGGATCCGCTGGCGTCGCTGGATCCGAACCACGACACCACCTACGTCATCATGCGTGAACTGGAACGCCGTGACCGAAAGCTGTGGACCTGCCGCTCCCCGGACCTGACCCTCTCGGAGGGGGAGCCCGGGGTCCGGGCAAGCCGGGTGTCGGTGCACGAATCCGGCCGTCACGATCATTTCCGCCGCCGGGAGAAAACGCGGCTCCCCCTGGACGAGTTCGACCTGGTCTGGATGCGGGAGGACCCTCCCTTCGACCAGCAGTACCTTTACGCCACCTACCTGCTTGAGCACACTCCCTGTCCCGTTCTGAACGACCCGGGCGGGATCCGCGACTCGAACGAGAAGCTGCTTATCCTCGAGTTCCCGGACTGGATCCCCCCGACCTGGGTGGGAGCCGACCCGGCGTCCGCCCGCGAGTTCGTGGAGGACGTGGGCGGGGAGGCCGTGCTGAAGACCCTGGAGGGGTTCGGCGGGGAGCAGGTCTATCGGCTGAGCCGGGGGGGCCCCAACGTCCCGGCGCTGCTGGACACCGTGACCGACGGCGGTGAGACCACCGTGATGGTCCAGCGTTTCCTGCCGGCCGTGCAGGAGACCGGCGACCGCCGGGTGCTGGTGCTGGACGGGGAGCCCCTCGGAGCCCTGACCCGACACCCCGACGCCGGGGATTTTCGTGCCAACCTCCACTCCGGGGGATCCGCGACCGATGCCGAGGGGCTCGACGAACGGGAGCACCGGCTGTGCGAGGCCCTCGCCCCGGAACTTCGGCGGCGGGGGCTTCACTTCGTGGGGCTGGATGTGATCGACGGTCACCTGACCGAAATTAACGTCACCAGCCCGACCTGCGTTCAGGAGATCAACACGCTGGCCGACGTTCGGCTCGAGGAGCGCATCGTGGACCACGCGCTTTCCCTGGCGGAGGGGTGAGCGGACCCGGGCACCGGGGGACTGAGCCTGAGCCCCCCGGCGCCAAACGAAAGGAAACAAAAACCTCGAGTTCAGCCTGAGGGACGTTGAGTCCCCCGGTCCCCGTTCAGGATCGCTCCCCCGCGCTTCCTCGGCGAGCCGTCCGGGACGTTCGTCGTCTCGATGACGCTCACCGCCACGGGCGATGCTATCCTTACTTGCGGTTGACGAGGTCGACCCATCCACCGCATCGGGAGGGCGATGCCATGGAGGATTCGGACGGGCTGTATCGGTCGAAGGTTCAGGTTCACCGGGAGGGTGGTTCGATCCGCACGGCGGCGCTGCCGGCCCGCGAGGAACCGATCACCTTCGGGGTGCACTCCGAGATCGCCGACCACTACGACGTCGACACGGAGGACGAGCCGGCCCACGCCGCGACGCTGGACTACCTCGTGGCCTCGGCCGCCGGGTGACTGACAGGAACCTTTGGAGGCGCGCTGGAAGCGCGTCAAATTCCCGCCGACGAGGGCCGGCTGTCCGCCGAGGCCGTCGGGGAGATCGTCCTGGAGGACGACGTCCTGGTGGTCGATCGCATCCACGTGGTTTACAGCCTGGAACTCGAGGACGAGGACGACCGCGAGGAGGCCCGCCGCGTGCGAGAGATGCACGCCGAGTTCTGCCCGGTCGCCCGCACCCTGTCCGGCTGCGTGGACATCACGACCGAGCTTCAGTTTCGATGATCGGTACCCTTCGCTCGACCCACGGGGAGGTCCCACGGTCATGATCCGCCTCTACAGCGCCGCGGTGTGTCCCTTCGCCCAGCGAACACGGGCCCTTCTGACCCGGCTCGACGTGGAATTCGAGCTGCGTGAAATCGACCTGACCGACAAACCCGACGACTTCCTGGAACGAAGCCCCACCGGCAAGGTTCCGATGCTGGAGGAGGACGGTTTCGTGCTCTACGAGTCTCAGGTCATCAACGATTACCTGGCCGAGCGCCACGGCTGGGAGGCGGCCTACCCCGGGGACCGTCGGGCCCGCGCCCGACAGAGGGTCGTCATGAAGCAGTGGGACGACGTCGTGCTTCCCCCGTTTTACGTCGGGCTTTCGGAGCCCGAACACCTGCAGGAGGCCCGGGAGGACGTGGAGCCGGAGCTGGAGCAGTTCGAGCGGTTCGTGGAGGAGACCGGGATTACCACCGACAGTCTCCTCGGTTTTCACGTGGCGCCGTTCTGGGCCCGCATGCGCTGGCTGGAGGAGTTCACGGACTTCCCGTCCTGGCTGTCGGCGTTCCCGGCCCTGGCGGACTGGCTGGATCGAACCGTCGAGGAGCCGCCGATCGTCCAGACCCTGCCCGACCGGGAGAGCACGGTGGCCACCTACCGGGAGCACTACGTGGACGCGGCCTAGGACCGATTTCAGGCTTCGGGGTCCTCGAGCTCCTCCCGCACGAAGTCGAAGCGGTCCTTGCCCCAGTACATCTCCCCGTCCACGAAGAAGGTGGGCGCCCCGAAGACGCCCCGCTCGAGGGCCCGTTCGTTTCGGTCCCGGAGGGCGTCCTTGACCTCGGGGTTCTCGGCGGCCTCCAGCAGAGCTTCGCCGTCCAGGTCGACCTCCTCCGCGAGCTCGGCCAGGACGTCGGCCTCGCCGATGTCGCGGTCCTCCACCCAGTAGGCCCGAAACACCCGGTCGATGTAGACGGACAGGTGGTCGGGGCGGCATTCCTCGACCACCAGCGCCCCGCGAAGCGGGGTGACCGTCATGATCGGGAAGGTCGAGGGGAAAGAGAACGGGATGTCGTACCGTTCACCCCAGCGCTCGAGGTCACGCTGCAGGTGGCGGGCCTTCAGCTCGTTGTCCGACACGGGGGGATCCGTCTCGAGTTCCCGCATGATGCCCCCGAGGAAGATCGGTTTCCAGGTCACCTCGTCGTCCGGGTCGTCGACGTACTCCGACAGCTGCACGAAGGAAAAATAGGCGTTCGGGCTGCTGAAGTCGTAGTAGAAGTCGACGGTCGTCATGGGCTGGAACCTCCCTGGATGATAAACGAAGCGCTGCGTGCGGAACGTGCACAAGCAGACGTGACCTTACCATTCGCCTCGCCCGAGGCTCGGAGGAGGGCCCACCGTGGAATCGTTTGACGTCGTGGTGATCGGCGCCGGAAGCGGCGGCATGGCCGCCGCGAAAAAGGCCGCGGATCGGGACGCATCGGTGGCCGTCGTGGAATCCCGCACGGTGGGGGGGACCTGTGTGGCCCGGGGGTGCATGCCCAAGAAGTTCCTGGTGCTGGCCGCCCGGAAGGCCCGGGCCGCGGCCGCCCCGGGGCCGGACGGGGTCCGGACCCGGCTCGACGGGTTCTCCTGGGAGGCGCTGATCGCCCACGAGCAGACCGTGGTGGACGGGCTCATCGACGCCAACCGGACCTCACTGGAGGATTACGAGGGCGTGACGCTCGTGGAGGGCGAGGCCGTCCTGGAGGATCGGGGCACCGTGCGGGTCGAGGATCGTACCCTGCGGGCGGACAGCCTGATCCTGGCGCCCGGCCTGCGCCCGAACCGCCCCCCCATCGAAGGGGTCGAGCGGGGCATGACCAGCGACGAGTTCTTGACCCGTTCCGATCACCCCGGGTCCCTGGCGGTGGTCGGGGGCGGGTACGTGGGGGTCGAGTTCGCCGGGGTCGTCGCGGCCTTCGGCACCGACGTGACGGTCTTCCAGCGCCCGCCGCGGCTGATTCCGGACCACGACCGGGAGGTCGCCGAGCACCTCGAATCCGAGATGCGGGCGGGCGGCGTCCGGGTCCACACCGGCACCGAGGTGAAGCGGCTGGAGGATCGCGGCGGGGGCGTTCGCGTCCACACCGACGGGTCCGAGTCCCTCGACGTCGATTCGGTCCTGCTGGCGGCCGGCCGGCGCCCGAACACCGAGGGGATCCGGCTGGACGCGGCCGGGGTCGAACGGGACGAGGACGGGTTCGTGGTCACCGACGGGACGCTGGCGACCTCGGTCGAGGACGTCTACGCGGTGGGGGACGTGAACGGACGGATGATGTTCACGCCGGTGGCCATCGCGGAGGGGAAGCGGGCCGCCCTGAACGCGCTCGGGGAAAACGAGGAGCCGGTGAACTACGAGGCCGTCCCGAGGGCGGTCTTCTCCCAGCCGCCGATCGGCAGCGTCGGCCTGGCCGAACGAACGGCCCGAAAGCGCCACGGGACGGTTCAGGCGGCCCGTAAGACCTTCAAGCCTTTCGAGGCCGCCGTGGCGGGGCGGGAGGAGGAGGTCTTCATTAAACTGCTCTACGCCGGGGCCGGTAGGCGCCTGGTCGGCCTGCACGTGATGGGCCCCCACGCCCCGGAGCTCGTGCAGGGCTTCGCCCCCGCCATGCGAGGGGGGCTCACGATGCAGGACCTGAAGGACTTCCCCGGGATCCACCCCACCGTGGCCGAGGAGGTCTTCTCGACCAAACCGTCATAGTCCGGGAGCCGCGGGCTCGCTTGCTTCACCCCCACCTCGATTTTTCCCGTCGAGGGGGAGAGGGTCGAAGCCAGACGGGGTGGGGCTTGATTAGAAGTGGAAGGCCCCCGAGAGGCTGTAGAGGTTGACCTCCCCGACGTCGGCCTGGGCCGTCAGCGTCAGCCAGCCCATCGAGAAGCGGGCCCCGCCGAAGGCGCGTCCCTCTTGAGTGTTGACCTCGTCGAGGGTGACACCCGGCTGTGTTTCTTCCCCCTCGATGGTGAAGTAGCTGTAGCCGGCGTAGGGCGTGATGAAGGTGAACCCCTTGCTGATCGAGAGGTCCCCCCCGTAGGTGCGCAGGTCCAGCTCGTCCACGCCAAACAGCTGCGAGCCGTGGCCGCGCACCGTCAGAGCCGGGGTGACGGCGCTTCCCTCCATGATGGAGTAGCCCAGCGAGCCGGCGAAGACCCGGATGTCGCTGTTCGGGTCCCCGGCCACGTAGCCGGAGGCCTCGAACCCGAAGGGCAGGCCCTTCTGGGCGTCCAGCCGCGGCATGAACACGTAGCTGGGGACGTCCTGATTCTGGTATCCATTTTGCATGTATTGTGCATCTTCGTTCAGCTCGATGCCCGTGACCGTGACACCGGCTTTAAAACCGATGATGCCGGAATGTTCGGGGGTGCGGACGGGCGTGTAGGCCAACCCCGTGCCGAGGTCCCGGACAAAACGGTCGAATTGATCCTGGGCAGTACCAAAATTACTAAGGTCGATCTCCTCGGCCTGCAGGGGGGCGGCGGTCCCACCGAGCAGCAGGGCGGCACCCAGGAGCAGGGCCAGGGCGTGGGTCAAACGAAGCTTCGGTCGCATGGATGGACCCTCCGAGTGTGTGGGATTGTACGTGATCGCTGGGCTCATTGTACGGATTCACGGGGGAAGGCCAACAGGCTTCCCCCCTCGGTCCGCCCGGTTGAATCTTCCTTGACAGCCTGCGTGGATTCCGAAACACTGTCCAGCAAGGCATGCAAACGGCTTCAAAGGGCCGTTAGGGGCTATTCGTTTGAGTTTCGGCCTTGGAGGTTCCGGAACGAGGCGAGTTCCAGCTGACGACACAAACTGTATTTCTTGGAAAGGAGGGTTTCTCATGGCGGAGAATCTGGCCTACCAGAGTCGGGTGAAGGAATACATCAAGAAGAAAGGACTTCGCTCCGACGGCGAGCTCCCCGACGCGGTCAGCAGAAAGGTACGTAAGCTGCTCGACCGGGCGGCGGAACGCTGCAAGGCCAACGACCGGAAGACGGTGCGCCCCGAGGACCTGTAAGCGCCGGTCCGGTCGACGGTCCCACACGGAACGAGGAGCCCTCCGGGAGTCGACGCTCCCGGAGGCTTTTCGTTATGTACGGGGGTTTCGAGGGGCGATCAGGGGGAGGGAGAGGCGATCAGGACGGGTGGGTTTCCTGATCGATGGCGATCTCCTGGGCGGCGGCGGTGGTTTCGAGCGGCGCGTCGAGTTCGTCCTCCCGGAAGTCGTCGAGGATGACGGTGGTTCGCACCCGGCTGGCTCCCAGGTCGAAGGGGGCCTCGTGCATTTTTTTGATGACCTTCATGATCTCGTCCAGGGGCCCCCGAACCACGGTGGCCAGCGGCGTCTCCTGGAACTTCATCTCGGAGAGATGAGCGATTTTGATGCATTCGCGGATGTAGCGGGTGATGTCCGGACGGTCGGTGCCCACCGGGGTCACGGAGATCTGGGCCACGACCACGTGCTGCTCCTCCATCGTCGGTCAACTCGCCGCGCTGCCAGAATAACGCTTCCCGTCAAGTCAGGGTGCTTCGTCCCGGTTCCGAGCGCCGGAACCCGGCTATCAGGGTTCCAACCGGAGGCTCAGGTCCAGGCTTCGGTAGGAGTGTGTCGGCGAGCCCACCGAGACCCGGTCGACCCCGGCCCGACAGTACTCCTCGATGTTGTCCGGCCCGATCCCTCCTGAGGCCTCGGTCCGGACGGAATCCGGGAGTGCCGCCAGGTACTCTACGAGATCGCGGGCCGCTACATTATCGAGCATCACGACGTCGATGTCAAAAATCGCCGGGTCCGGCCCGTCCAGCAGCCCCGGTTCCTCCAGTTCGTCCGGGTCGTGGATCTCGACCACCACGGGGCGCTCTCCGTCCAGTCGTTCCAGGAGGGGAACCACCCCGCCGCCCGCGCGTTTGTGGTTGTCCTTGATCATCACGACCTCGTCGAGCGTGAACCGGTGGTTGTGTCCGCCCCCGCAGCGAACCGCGTATTTCTGCAGCCGCCGCAGGTGAGGGGTGGTCTTACGGGTGTCGTAGACGTCCACGCCGTGGGGTTGGGCCAGGTCCACCAGGCGCCGCACGGCCGTGGCCGTGCCCGAGAGCTGCTGGAGGTAGTTCAGGGCCACCCGTTCGCCCGTCAGGATTCCGTCCAGCGGGCCGCGTATCTCCGCCAGGGGCCCGCCCGGGGAGAGGCAATCCCCGTCCGACACCGACCAGTCCAAGGACCACGCCGGCGCCTCCAGCCGGGAGGGGGCCTCACGGAACGCCAGCTCGGCGGCCCGTCGTCCGGCCAGCACGCCTGCCTCCCGCGCCACCAGTCGGGCGGACGCCCGGGAGGGGTCATCCAGCAGACGGGTGGTCACGTCCCCCCCGCTCCCGAGGTCCTCCGCCAGGCTGTCCCGGACGTGCTCACGGAGGAAGTCGTCCCCGGGCGGGGAGAGTGTCAGTTCACCGATCGGGGGGTCAGCTCCTCGATTTTGTCGCGGAAGCGGGCGGCCTTCTCGAACTCCAGGTTCTCCGCCGCGGCCTCCATCCGGTCCCACAGCTCGTCGACGAGCTGTTCGGTGTCATCGTGTTCCTCCAGCACGGCGTCGAGTTCCTCGGTGGAGTCCTCCTCGAGGGGGAGGTGCTCGGTAACCTCCTTCTGAATCGATTCGGGCTCGATGTCGTGTTTCTCGTTGAAGGCCTGCTGGATGGCCCGGCGGCGTTCGGTCTCCTCGATGGCCTGATCCATGGCCGGGGTGATTTCGTCGGCGTACATGACCACCCGCCCCTCCACGTTGCGCGCGGATCGACCGATCATCTGGATCAGGGTGGTCGGGGACCGG
>CAZEBV010000021.1:0-20030 GCA_964510695.1 uncultured bacterium | reverse complement strand
AGCTGGTTGAGCCCCTGGTTCGTCAGGGCCAGCTCGTAGGAGATGTTGAACCGCTCCCTCATCTTGCCGATGCCCGTTTTCTCCAGCTGCTGCGCCTGGTCCACGAGCTTCCACACGTCCTCCGGGTCGGTGAACGATTCAGGGTCCTCCAGAAAAGCCCGGTCCACCTCGGGGTTGCCCACGAAATTGCCCGCTTCCTCGAGCACCTCGAACCGCTCGACCATGGCCCGATGGGCTTCCACGACCGGAACGTCATCCAGGGTTTCCGGGTCGACCTCGTGGAGGTGGCGAAAGATCTCCCGGGCGGTGCGGGCGGACTTCTGCTTCTCGTTGCGGCGCTTGAGCGCGTTGGAGAGGGCCCCCTTCTGCTGACTGAGTTCCCGGGAGTGCGAGCACTGGACGACCCCGTCCTCCTTCTTATGAAGATCGATCCGAAGCTCCTGGCTTCCCTCCGCCAGGATGTTTTCCCGGACCGATACAGGTTCACTCAAAAAAAGGTTAATGATCGGCACGAGCGTCCAGTCCAGAAACCCGGCGACCAGAAGGGCCAGCCCGAGTGACTGGTAATCTCCCCCGACCACAACGCGGATCGTGCCCTCCTCCTCCTCGAAGGTGTGGTAGTTGGGGCGAGCGGAAAACTGATCGCCCACGGACGAAAAAGCGTCCGCCCCGGCTTCGGACCGGACCACCTCCCGCACGTCCTCCCAGGACAGCTGATCGAGGGTCCACGTTTCGGTCTTCGGGAGCGTCACCGGCGGTCACCACGGAGCATCAGAATGAAATCAGCGCGTGTATGAGGATAATTATCCGTTGGGGGGACTTCGTAGGAAACCAGAAACGAAGCTCGGCTTCCCGGGCCACCACAGGGTTCGATCCCGACAGGACCGCCTTAACGCCGACGTTTAGGGAGTCTTACGTGTCTGACGGCGATGAAGGATTGTCGTCCAGGCCCCGGCGAGAAGCAGCACGAACACGATCGCCAGCCCGGGCCCCGCGAACGCGTACGGGTGCACGCTCGTAAAAAAGACTTCCAGAAGGCTCAGCACGAGGTAAGCCCCCACGGCCGTCGGGATGAACGCCCGGTCGAACGGGAGAACGAAAAGCCCAAGGGCCGCGAAAAACCCGGCAAACAGAAGGCTTCGGAGTCCCCCACCGGTCAGACTCAGGTACTGACCGCTGCCGGCAGCCGCGGCGCCCACCAGCGCCAGCCCCAGAAGCGTCCAGCCGGAGTGCCGGCGGCCCGCCCGGGACAGCCGATGCACGCCCGCCGCCATCACCAGAAGCAGGACCGTCCCGGTCACCAGCTGCCTCGCGGCGAAGAGCGTATGGTGGACCAGCGGCCGGGCCGTGTCCAGGGACGCGTAGCTCCCCCATCGCGGGGCCAGGTCGGGCGCCAGCCAGCCGGCCAGGGTGACGAGCCCGGCGGCGAGGCCGGCCGCGCCCAGGCCCGTGAGGATCGAACGCGCAATCGAGCCCGATCGGTTCCTCCCCGACCCGCCGTGGGCGAACCCGGCGCCCAGTCCCAGCACCCCCGCGGCGAAGAGCGTCGTCACCCGGCCCATCAGGGCCGTGCCGACCTGGTTCCAGAAGGGTTCGGCCGTGGAGAAGCCGGCCAGGATCCTCGGCCACCGGTTGGCCGTCCCCGCCGCCGCCAGAAGCACGTAACCGACCAGGACCAGCAGGAAGACTCGCCGGTCGAAGCCCTCACCCCGTCCCCAGACCACCAGGCCGGCGAAGGCCCCGGCCAGGGCGAGAAGGTACAGGAGGGTGCCCGCCGAGGTTCCCATCAGCTCCACCATTTTCCGGCGGCTTCGATCCGCCCGGCGCCATGACTCGGGCACGTGCACGTAGCGCCCGACCTCGGTCACCTCGGAGCCGGCCAGGTTAACCCGGACGCGCGCCTCCCCGTCCTCGAGCGGATACGCCCCGGGAACCTCGTATTCAAAGGTCCAGTCCCGGCGGTTCGGCCGGGGCTGAGGTTCGGCGCGCACCCGCGTCAGGTCCTCGATTTCGTACCCGAATCGGGTGATCACCGCCGAATCCGCCAGCCGTCGTGCCGGTGCCTCGGCCAGGCTGTCCCCCTCCGCGGACTTCGGAAGCTTGTGTTCGAGCGCCCGAAGGTCGGCCGCGGGCGCCAGGCGAACGCGGTATTCCTCGGCCCGCCGGGTCAGCGACCCCTCGAAGGTAAAGAAGCGGACCCGCCAGTGCGGCGGAGCAAGGAACGTCCCCATCAACCGGCGGTAGGCGCTGTCCCCGCCGGTCTGCCAGACGAACCGATCGGCCGCCGAGGCCGACCCGTCGACCGTGGCCCCCTGCATCCAGTCCGCCGGGGTGTCGCCCGCCTCCTCGAGGGTCGAGCGGGCCTCCTGAAGGGCCGTCTCCACCGTGGTTCGCAGGGGCACCTCCCGGGTTTCGAAGTCCCCGTATCCCATCCAGACGCCCAGGCCGAGGACCCCCGCCAACACCACCGCCAGGGTCCGCCCGAAGCTCAGGCCCGGCCGCACGGGCAGCGACCACGTTTCGTTCCCGTCAGTGTCCGCCGCGTCGGCGTGGCGGTTCCAGAAGCCCTCCGGCAGCTCGACCCAGCCGCCGCTGTAGAAGTAGCCTCCGATCACGACCAGCAGCGGCACCGAACCCATCAGAACCACCAGCACCTGGCTGGTGAGGATCCCGGGGGCGGTGGCGGCGAAGATCGGAAGCGACATCAGCACCAGGTCGTAGAGGTAGTGGGCGAACACCGTCGGCAGAAGGCCGTAGCCGAGGTAGATGAGCCCCAGGCCGATCGACGAGAAGAACAGCTCGACCACCCGCGCGTAGGAGGGCTGGGTGGCGTAGGAGGCATGGCCGGCCCCGAAGACCAGTGCCTGCAGGATCAGGGCGCCGCCGATCCACCACCGGCGTTTCCCGCAGCGGGTGCCCAGCAGGGCCGCGCCGGCCAGGGGCACCGCCCGGAACAGACACTCCTCCCAGAACCCGGCCCGAAGCGAGTTGACCACCGGTTCCAGCCAGGTCGCGTAGTGGGCCAGGACGTTGGGGTTGTAGAGGATGCTCGAGGGCGTCCACCATCCGAGCGTCTCCTGCGCGAAGGCGTACAGGGCCACGTTGTAGGCGAAGTAGGGACCCAGCAGAAGATACCCCAGCAGCGTGAGGCTGCCGATCGTGCGGGAACCGGCCGCCGCGGGGTTCCAGGCTCTCCACAGCTTCGGGTGGTGGCCGAAGGCCCGGCGGGTCAGCCCCTCGGCCGCCACGAAGGAGAGGGTGATGATGACGCCGAACAGCAGACTCGAGGACAGCGCGTTGACGATCTGCTGGGAGAGGAAACCGCCGACCGTCATCGCGGTGTCGTATTCCATCCAGCTCAGCGGAAGCGAGTTCAGCCGGGCCAAAAACATCAGGACGGTCAACCCGCCGCCCCAGGCCAGCGCCGTTCGCCACCGAAGCGCGTTCACCGTCACCAGCCAGTAACAGCCAAACAACCCGCCCACCAGCAGGTGCAGCACGAAGACGAAGATGTTCCCCGTGCTCTGGATCAGGTTGTTGGCCGACCGCATGTTCTGGTAGCGGCGGGTGAAAGCCTCCGGGACGTGCACGTACCGGGTGACCTCGCTGAGTTGATCCCCGCTGACCCCCAGTCGAAGCCGATACTCCCCGTCCCCGATGTCGACCTCGCGGCGTTCGTAGGTGAAGGTGTGGTCCACGCGGCCGCTCGGGCGGGTGGTCCGGCCGGACGAGAGGAAGCGGTACTTCGACAGGTCCACCGCCCAGACTTTGGCGGCCCGCGACTCGGCGATCTCACGGGCCCCCTCGGCCGATAGGGCCGGGCCCCCGGCCGACTCCGGCCAGGTTTCCCGGAACCCGTACACCCGACCGTCCGGCCGGAACCGGATCAGGGTTTCCCGGGTTTCCCCCGGCCGATAGAAGCGCACGTGCCACTGGAACGGATGGTAGCGCCCGGTGCGCATCATCTCGCGGAAGGCGTCCTTGCCCCCCGCCTCCAGTTCGACGAACGTCTGAACCTCCTCGTCGTGATGGAAACGGGCCGCCCGCGAGAAACCATCCGGGGCCAGGTCCCGCTGCCGGGCGAGCTTCCGGGCCGTCGTCATCGCCGTCCCGCGGTCCATCTCGATGGACAGGTCCAGGATGGGAAACGCGCTGGGGAAGTAGACCCAGCTGTAGACCCCGGCCGCCAGGCACAGGACCACGACCAGCATCCAGCGGGGCCGGCGGAAATCAATCGGCACGGAGAATTCACCCGGGGGTGAAGAATGGACGCGTTCAGGGCACGCTTAGGATGGAGGCGAAGCCCTCATTAAACCGTATTCTCGACGGCCTCCAAAAAGGATCCCACCCTCGAACGGACGGCTTCGGGGAGGCCGATCCTCCGGCCGGAGGATCCCGGCGTACAGGAAGATCAGAAGCACGGTCCATCTGCCTCCGGGGCCTTCACGGGGGCCAGCCGGTCGAACGGTCATCCGCCGTTCCCCACAGCGGGAATTCAGGTTCGGGAGGAAGACGACGGAACCCCGAGGAGGAAAAAGGAAGCGTCGATCGATCGTCCCCGATGAAGGGAGGGCATCCCACGGCGACCATGCCCGGGATGGCCGGACCTCACGGCGGCCGACCTGTGCCCGTCCGGGGACCGCGGCCCGTCAGGTATCGGGCCCGGTGAACCACCGATAATAAGCCGCCGTCGTCCACCTTCCGATCGATCCCCGCATCAGTCGATCCCGAAGCCCCCGGAGGGCCGCCAGCAGGGCGTCCGGCGCGCCGCTGCGTTCGATCAAACAGCTTCCCCCGCCGCCCCCGCCGGACAAACTCCCCTCCGGCACCACCGCAAACGTCGAGAAATGATCCGGCACGAAGGTCACACGACCGTCCGCCCCCTCCACCACGCTCCCCGACGGCAGACGCTCCCAGCCGGCGTTGGTCCCGTCCCAGCGCACCGGCACGTAGGATCCCGCCGACGCCTGCGTCCGATCGATCGTAACCCGCACACACGACGCCGACACCGTGTCGGGCACCACCTCGAGGTCCACCGCGAAGCCCCCCGTCGAGGCCGCCCGGGCACGCGGATGACCCGGACCCAGCGAGGCCACCTGAAAGGTCGGCGGGGCCGACGGGGGCGTGTCACAGCCCGTCGTCGCCGAAAGCCCCACCGACACCGCCGGCAGCCCGGGCTGAAACCGCACGGGCCCGTCCCGTCCCTCGGTGTCGCCCAGGTGGGCGTTGGTCAGGGTGACGGTGTCCGAGAACGTTCGCGGGGCCGTGTCCAGGTACTCCACGAAGGCCAGCGGCTCCAGGTCCCACGCCCAGATCCACCCGTCCCGACTCGTCGCCACCAGCTCCTCACGACCGTCGTCGTCCATGTCCCCCACCGCCGGCGTCCCCAGCATCCAGTGACCGGTGGTCTTCGGGAAGCCGGATAACTCGGCCCCCGTACGGGGGTTCCACGCGTGCAGGGAACCGCCGCTGCTGACGGCCACCACGTCCTCGTGGCCCGACCCGGCGACGTTGGTCAGGGCGTGGCGGTAGTAAAACTGCCAGTCCTCGATGGGGAACGGTGAGTCCCGGAGGGGCTCGCCCGTGCGGGCGTTCCACACCGTCACCTGGTCCTGCGCGCTCAGCTGACGCCCCGGCAGCTGGATGTCCATGAGTCGCCGGGCGCCGATGCTGGTGCCGACGGCCGCCGGCATCGTGTCCACCCTCCCCAGGGTCGGCATGCCGGCGAAGCCCGTGTAGGGAGTGTCGCTGATCCGTGTCGCCGATCCGGGGCGCAGGGAGAGGGGAACGGGGGCCGAATCCACGGTGCGGCTGCTGACCGCATCGTCCTCGGTTCCGTAGTGGCTTTCCCCGCTCGCCTCGAACACCATCGTGGGTCCCAGGAAGAAGGCGTTGATGGCGACCTCGTCCCGGCCGTCACCGTCCAAATCGCGGCAGGACGGTCGGGCCGGAACCCCTTCCCCGACGTAGGCCAGAATGAAGTTGCTGGCGGCAATCGGCACCCGCACCGGCCAGCTGTCCGAGAAGGACGTGCCGTTGGGATTCAGGGCGTAGAGGCGGCCGTTGGAGGTGCCCAGATCCCCGGACAGCAGTCCCCCCAGTCCCGACCGATCGGGGAGGGACTGCAGGCTGACGTTCATCGGTTCCCCGTAGCTTTCGTTGGTGCCCACCACGATCTCCCGGGTGCCGTTCCCGTCCAGGTCGCAGGCCACCGGGATGCTGTTGACCTGGGCGCCCCGCCGGACCGCCACGCCGGTTTTCGGGCTGACCGTATGGTCGGTGGGATCCACGTCGACCTGCGAACGATCCGCCAGCAGGACCGGATACCCCACCACGGGCGAGCCGTCATGGTGCCAGGCGTAGAGGTGACGATCCAGGGCGGCCACTACGATCTCCAGGGTACCGTCCCCGTTGAGGTCGACGGGCAGGGGCGCCGCGAAGACACCGGGAATCAGGGTGTTGATGGGATCCCGGATCGACGGACGGCTGAAGTTGAAGTCGATGGAGACCGGGAAGCCATTCAGGGGGCGTCCATCGTGGTGCCATGCGAAGACGCGCCCCTGCAGCGTCGCCAGAATAACCTCCCGGTCGCCGTCCCCGTCCAGGTCGGCCACCCGGGGACCCGTGGGAGAGGCGCTCATGCGAATCGGATCCGCACCGATCCCCAGGCTCCCGTTGACCCCGTGACGATCCGCCGCCGGGTGCGGGGCGGTCTCGACCGGCCAGCCGTTAAGCCGGGAACCGTCGGCACGGTAGGCGTGGAGGGCTCCGGACGAGGTCGATACCACCACCTCCCGCACCGAATCCCCGTTCAGGTCCACGAGCAGGGGAGGTGAACTGACACTCCCCTCAACCCTCAGGGGCCAGGACGCCTTCAGCGACGGATCATCGTGACCCAGGATCGTCCGCCGGTCGACGGCCTCGTTGCCCTCCCCGTCCGTCACCACCAGCCGCAGCATCATGTAGGAGCGATTCTCCCGGGGCCGCTCCAGCCGGCCGGGCCCGAGGGCGCCGGTCGTGCCCAGGTCGGGGCAGACCGCGTCGACCTCGGACCAGTCCAGCGTGTAGTTGAGGGTCTCCTCGGGGGTCCCCACCGACCCGTTCTTCAGCGTGTTCCAGCCAGTCGGGTGGTTCGTGCAGCCAAGCTGCAGTTCGTAGCTCGCCCCGGAGGGGCTTCGCCAGGCGCTCATGGCCGCGGTGACCTCGATCGGGTCCCTCGGCGTCACCGGCTGCCAGCGGGGCGGATCGTGGATCACCACCTCGGGTGGGATGCTGTCGGGGCGCACCCGCTCCAGCAGCCGCTTCGCGTTGATGCGGCCGCTCCCCGTGTAGGGGTCCCAGCCGGGCGTGGTGGGGTAGCGTTCGGTGGCCGCCCCCCCTGTCGTGCCGGCCGATTCGGGGCCGATGGCGACGTCGTCGGCGGACTGCTGAAGCAGCCCGCGCACCTCGGCCGGTGAGAGCACGTTGCCGCTCGGCCAGGATCCCGAGTCGGGATGGGCCCGGAGGACCCCCCGGGCGACCTGGTTGCGGGCGTGGGACTGAAGCAGGCCGACGACGCTCGCGCCGAGGGCCGTGGCCCCGCTGCTGCAGAACCGTGCGCTGACACTGACCCAGGTCTGGGAGCCGTACCCGGAACAGCCCACCACGTACAGGAAACTCGGATCCAGCCCGCCGATCTGGCCCGTGCCCGCCCGACGCACGGCGTTCACGGGAATCGAATACCGCAGGGAGGCCGGGTAGTTGTGGTGCTGGGAGGCTTCGTCGTTCTGGGCCAGGATCAGCGGAACCCCGTGGTCCCAGGCGTACCGGTGGGCACGGGCGGCGGCCCGGGTCACGTCCACCGCCCCGAGGGACCCCTGAATCAGGGAGACGCCCTGGTCCACCGCGTAGGTCACGGCTCGCCCGTAGTCCACGCTGTGGTGGATGAAGCTCTCCCCGACACGCAGCGGCACGAACATGCAGTTCGGACACCCGCCCGGAAAACCGCTCCCGTTGGCCGCCTCACCGGCGGTATGGTTCGCCATCAGGGATCCGTGCCCGTGGTTGACCTCGTCGAAGGGGTTGTTGGTGTCGTCCAGGAAGTTCCAGCCGCTGATGTCGTCGACGTAGCCGTTGTTGTCGTCGTCGGTTCCGTCGCTGAAAGTCAGGATCAAATCCTCGGCGTCCAGGAAGCCGTTTCCGTTCGCGTCGGTCACCCGCGGGTCCCCGGCGTAATCCTCCACGTTCACCACGCCGTTGGCGTCCGAATCGTACCCCGTGGACCCTTTCGGGGTCGGAAGTTCACCGGTGTTCAGATGGGCCTTTTTGCGAAGATCCTCGGCTCCCCACCGGATGCCCGAGTCGAGGATGGCGGTCGTCACGTCGGGACGTCCGGTGCTGAGGGTCCAGGCGGTGTCCACCCGCATGCCCCTGACCCCGAACAGCTCCTCGGAGTCCCCGGCGAGGTCGTCGAACCGAAGCCGGCTGAACCGCCAGGTGGCCCCGGTGTAGTCGTCGGGGGTGCCCGGCGTGGCGGGGCGATCCAGGAAGAGGTACTTCTCGTAGGCGTTTGAATCCACGCCCGGGTTCGGGGCCGGCCAGGGGACCCGGGCGAAGACGACGGCGGGCATCAGCGGTCCCAGAAGCACCAGGACCAGAAGCAGGACACGGGACCGAATGAACGAAAACAAAGAATCATGCCCCTCGCTGAGGATCGTTTCGGTCAGATTAACAGTGTGTACAGACCGGATCAAGTCGCTGCTTCGGGGAGGGTCGAAAGCACCGGTCGGACCCCGGCGCACACCGGGCCCGGGCACGGGATGAACCCCGGAAAAAGCGTTCGGTTCCCGGACGAACGGGTGAACGGTGAACCCGGAAGCCCGCGGCTGGACATCATTGATGTCGTCGGAGCCCTGGATCGCGTCGATGCAGGGGACTCGAGTCCCCGCCCGACCTTCCCGTTCGGGCCTCCCAAAGGGGCATGATCGTACCGGTTCGATGACGCGCCGCCGCGGGCCCGCTCACAATCCGATGCTTTCGGGGGGCTGTCGCCGCCTGTGATGCGGCAGACTACGATCTTTCGGTTAATCGGATACCCTCTGGTGGTTCCCTCACCGTTTACGGGAAGCTCGACGGTCCCGACCCTTGGATAACGGAATCACCCTATGGCCATCGATCCGGACAATGCCCGGGCTCTCCTTCAGGCCATCGACCAGCCGGTCTTTATGACCGACCTTCAGGGCACCATCCAGTCGGTCAACCCCGCCTTCGAGCAGACCACCGGCTACGCCTCCGAGGAGGCCGTCGGGGAACCGGCAGGCTTCCTGGAGGCCCAGGAGTCGTCCACCGACGCCTTCGATGCTCGCGTTGAGACGCTCGAGGGGGAAGAAGCCTGGGAGGGACTCGTGACGCTGCGGCGCCCGGACGGAGGCGTCTACCGGGTCTTTCAGACCGTCGTTCCGCTGATCGGTGAGGACGACGGCCGGCAGGGGTACGCCGTGCACAACCTGAACCTCACCCGGCTGATCAACGAACGGGAGGATTTCCAGCATCAGGCCCTCCAGGACGAACTGACCGGGCTGCCCAACCGGACCCTGGTCTTCAACCGCATCCAGCAGGCGCTGGACCAGCTGGACCGGGATCCCGACGAGGGATTCACCCTGATCCTCCTCGACCTGGACGAGTTTCGCCGCATCACCAACAGCCTCGGTCACGAGGTCGGCGACGAGATCATCGCCACCGTCGCCGATCGCCTCGACGGAAGCATTCGTCCCGGCGACACGGCCGGCCGCAGCACCACGGCACGGTTCGGAAGCGACGAGTTCGTCCTGCTGCTGGAAAACACCCACGAACCCAGCCACGCCCAGGCCATCATCGAACGACTGCTGGACGCCGTTCGACAGCCCATGACGGTCGCGGGCCACGAGCTTCACCTGGACGCCACGGCGGGCATCGTCTTCAGCACCCCCGGCTACGAAAGTCCTCAGACCATGATCCGTGACGCCGAGACGGCCATGCACCGGGCCAAAAACCAGGGGAAGGACCACGCGTTCTTCACCGACACGATGCAGGACGAACTCCTGCATCAGTTCAAGATCGAGGAGGACCTCCGCCGGGCCCTGGGCGACGGGGAATTTCAAATCCACTACCAGCCCATCGTGTCCGTGCCGACCCGGGAACTTCAGGGGTTCGAGGCGCTGATCCGCTGGGATCACCCCGAGGAGGGATTTATATCACCGGGCGAGTTTCTCCCGGAGGCCGAACGATCCGGCCTCATCGTGCCCCTGGGACGCTGGGTGCTGGACGAGGCGGTGGGCCAGCTGGCCGCCTGGCGGCGGGAGGCCCCGTTCCCCGACGACCTCATGATGTCCATCAACCATTCCCCCAGCGAGCTGGCCGAACCGGACTTCCTGGACGCCATCGAGGGAACCCTGACGAAGAAGGACGTTCCCCGCGGGGCCATCCACCTCGAATTTACGGAGACGACCGTGGCCCGCAACGTCGAACGAATGGACGAGCGCATCCACGAGCTGTCGTCCCTGGGCCTGAGCCTGTGCGTGGACGACTTCGGAAGCGGCTACTCCGCCGTGGAGCGTCTGTTCAGGTGGCCGATCGACCACCTGAAGATCGATCGGACGTTCATCGACGGCATGGCCGAAAACGATCAGCAGCGCCACCTGACCCGCGGCATCCTCGAGTTCGCCCGACACAACGAACTGCACGTCATCGCGGAAGGGGTCGAAACCGAGGCGGAACACGACCTGCTCGAGGAATGGGAATGCCCCGCCGCGCAGGGTTTCTTCTACGCCCGGCCGATGGCGGCCTCGGAGGTCGAAGCCTACCTGGAGTCGACCACCTCGGACTGATTCTCCCTTCGTTGACCGATCCCGCCTGACTCCCCCCTTTCCCCGAAGCCCACGGGCTTCGAACTCTCTCAGATCCTCCTCCCCGTGCGAACACCGCACGCCATCCGGCGCGGATCCCCCCGCCAGTCAGCCCGGGTGGAGCTCGACGGTCCGATCCCGGGGGCCGTCCCACTCCAGCAGGAAGACTCCCTGCCATCGTCCCAGGTTCAGCCGTCCGTCCGTGACCGGCAGCCACTGGTGGGACCCCAGCAGCACGGACTTGATGTGCGCGGCCGCGTTGTCCTCGTAGTGATCGTAGTCCCCCTCCCAGGGGACCACCGTCTCCAGCTGCGCGATGAGATCCGCCATCACGTCGGGGTCCGCCGACTCGTTGACGGTGATCCCCGCCGTCGTGTGGGGAACCCAGACGTTCACGCCGTCCGGGTCCCCCTCGACCCGGTCCAGGGCACGGTTGATTCGCCCCGTTACGTCGATCGCCTGAGCGTGTTCCTCGGAGGAGACGGTGAACTCCACGACCGAACACCTCCCCGTTCATGGGTTGAGCTGCGAATGGTGCCTGACCCCCCTCGGTTCGGGGGGAGCTCCCATCGGCCCCCCACGTTTCGGGTGGGCCCCGATCGGGTTCATTCCCAGCGGTGAGGAACCACCTTCAGCGGACGGCCCGGCTGCATGGTCACCGCGGCGTCGCGCCCCGGCGGCGTGTCCGGATCCTGAAGCTCCAGGCGCACACGGCGGGTGACCTCGCTCAGGCTCAACCGGCCCACCCTATGGGCGACAGCTCGTCCGGTGCAGATGCGCTGCCCCCCGCCGAAGGGCATGAAGGCGAACCGCTCCCGCTTTTCCTCGGCCTCCGGCAGGAACCGGTCCGGATCGAACCGGGTCGGTTCGTCCCAGATCTCGGGGCTGCGGTGCATCACGTACGGGCTGGTCACCACGCGGGTGCCCGCGGGAACGAGGTAGCCGTCCATCACGTCGTCCTCCTCCGGCGTGCGCCCCGTGCCGGGGACCGGCGGGTGAATCCTCATGGACTCCTTGATCACCCGCTCGGCGCAGGTGAGCTCCCCGTAGGTGTCCCGGTCGAAGCCGTCCTCCATGGGATGCTCGAGGGCCTCCCGGTGCACCCGTTCGTGGGCCTCGGGGTGACGTCCCAGCAGGAACCACGTCCAGGTCAGGGCGTTGGCGGTCGTGTCGTGGCCGGCCAGGAAGAAGGTCATGACCTCGTCGCGGATCTGTTCGTCGTCCATGCGCTCGCCGGTCTCCTCGTCCTCGGCCAGCATCAGCATCGAGAGGAAATCCTGGTACTCCTCCTCGCGGCCCCGACGGTCCTCGATCAACCCGTAGACGATCTCGTCCAGGTTGCTTCGAGCCTGCTTGATGGCCTGGTTGGTCGGGGTGGGAACCCAGAGCGGAAAGGTGGTCAGCTGGGCCAGCCCCCCCTGGCGGTTCTGGCCGCGAAAAGAAGCCAGGGCGTCGCGCACCGTGGACACGTGGCCCTCCACGTCGGCGCTGAAGAGGGCCTTCGAGATGATCAGGAGGGTAACGCGGCTCATCTCGTGCTGCAGGTCGAGGGGGGCCCCGTTCTCGAGGTTGGGCTGCCAGCGATCCAGCATCCGGCGGGTCTCCTCGAGCATCAGCTCGGCGAACCCCCGCACGCTCTTCCGGTGGAACATGGGGGCGATCAGGCGGTGCTGGCGCTCCCACAGCTCGCCCCCGCTGGTGAGCAGCCCGTCGCCGAGGACGTAGTCGAGGACGTCGCCGCCCACCCCGCCGCTGACGCGGTCGTAGTTGTCGGGGTTGCGAAGCATCACGTGTTCGGCGTACTCCGGCCTGGCGACCACGTAGACATCGAAGTCCCCCCGGGGAAGCTCGAAGCGCACGATCGGCCCGTAATCCCGGGTGAGGTCCATGAACAGATCCAGGGGGTCCCAGGACGTCATGAATTGCGCGAAGTAGCGCCACCACGCCAGGCCGCTCGGCCCGGGCGGCAGCGTCGGCGGCGCTGTCCCGGACGTCTCCGCGGACGGCGGCCCGGCGGCCCGGGTCGCCGTCATGGGCGAGGTGTCCCGGCTTGATCGGAAGGTATCGTTCCGAACGTCGTCATCCCCGTCGGCCTCCTGCTTGCCGTCCGCATCCTCAGGGAAGGTCAATCAGCATGAGTTTCGTCCCGGGATCCGCCTCGAAGGCCAATCGGGATTCCCCGCTGATCCGGGCCGCGTCCCCCTCCCGAAGAACGTCGTCGTTCAACTCGGACTCCCCGGCGATCAGGACGCCGTAGGCTCGACGATCAGGGTCCGCTCCGTAGGTGAAGCTCTCATGGTCCCCGACGTGGCGCACGTACATCGCGGCGTCCTGGTGAATGGTGGTGCCGGCGTCCTCGTCCGACCCGGACGCGACGGGCACCCATCGGTCGAGGAGGTCGTCCTCGCCGTAGGCTTCGTCCTCGTAGCGCGGGTCGAGGCCCCGGGTGTCGGGTTCGATCCAGACCTGAAGCAGGTGCACGGGCTGGTTCTCGTTCGGGTTGAACTCGCTGTGGGCGATCCCGGTCCCGGCACTCATGGTCTGGACGCCGTTGGCCGGGATGGTCCCACCGCCCCCGCTTGAATCCTCGTGGGTCAGTTCACCCTCGATCACCCAGGTGATGATCTCCATGTTGTCGTGGGAGTGGGTGGGGAAGCCCCCGCCCCCGTCGATGCGGTCGTTGTTGACCACCCTGAGCGGGCCGAAGTTCCGGTTGTCGGGGTCACGGTATTCTCCGAACGAAAAATGCCACTCGGCGCGAAGCCAGCCTCGATCCTTCTGGTAGTGATCCTCCTGGCGGCGAACGTCGATCATGGCGCGGGACTCCCTTCGCGAAATAATCCGGGCGTGGTCGGGTGAACTCAGCACAGGCAGGCTATCAAACCGCCCCCACGATCACCGACGGTGGGACGGGTGGTTGCCGGACGGAACGGCTCGCGTCCGGAAAAGAGCCCCCCGCGAAGCGATCGGGCGTCGGGCCGATCAGCAGCAGTCGCGGGCGGCTCCCGCTCGAAGTCCATGCTCCCCCCGCAGCTCGGGCAGCTCGGATCCTCCCCGTCGACCTGCCGGGCCGCCAGGCGCTGGCCCGGTGCACCAGTAGGCCCCGGACCCGTCCGTCGAGCCCGACAACGTGTCCTCGAGCCAGCTGCCAAGACCCTCGACGATCGACATCACGGGACCTCCTCTCAGGGTGGCTCGTGTCACTCGTATTGTATGTCACCATCCGTCCCACCGGCAGACCGTCGGGGCGGGAACGTTCGTCAGTGGAGGTCGATGGATCGGGAGGCCCTTCACGGCCCGGGGGGCGGGCTCTTCCGACCCCGAAGATTGGTTCGCAGGCCTGAACCTCAGGATGGTCCCTCCGTCACGTAATAGGCCGTCACCTCACCATCCATCCCTTTTAGGTCCAGCGGACCCGTCGATGTCAGTGAATAGGATCCGTCCAGGTGTCGGGCCGTCATCTCCGAAACCAGAATCCGTCCGGGTTCGCATTCGGGTTCCAGTCGGGAGGCGAGGTTGACCGTCGGCCCGATCACCGTGTAGTCCGACCGATACGACGTCCCGAAGTTGCCCACGACCACCTCGCCCGTGTTGATGCCGATCCGAAGCTGAAGCGGATATTCCTCGTTGACCTCCGGAACCGTCTCCTGCAGATCCCGTGCCAGGTTCACGCTGCGGCGGACCTGTTCGTCGGGCTCCAGGTTAATCGGGGCGCCAAAGACGATCATGATGGCATCCCCGATGAACTTGTCGATCGTGGCCTCGTACTCCTGAGCGAGGTCGGACATGTGGGTGAGGTATTCGTTCAGCAACTCACCGGTCCGCTGAGCCCCCACCTTCCCGGACAGGGAGGTAAACCCCACGATGTCGGCAAACATAACGGTCACCGTCCTCCGTTCCGGCTCCCGGTTCAGCATGAGCTGTCCCCGGGAAGCTCGCTCGACGAGGGACTCGGGCAAATAACGACGCAGCACGTCCTGGGTGATGTACCGATGCAGTTTCAGCGATTGATTCATCCCGTAGTTGGTCACGAAAAACGAAAGCAGAAGGCCAATCGAGACGACGCCAATCGTCATGGCCCCGTTGGACGGATCAGTGTAAAAGAAATGCTCCCGGGGTATGGGCTGGTCCAAAAACGGGGAAGGCGTGATGAACCCGCTCAGTTCATAGATGCCAAACACGGCGTAAAGGCCCCCGCCGAGCAGCATGGCAAACAGGGCGATGTAGTAATCGAAGTTGACCCGGTAGACGACGACCACGGCCACGGCGAACAGAACCCCGTGATTGATGAGGGTTCCAAAGCCGTAGATGGACAGCTGGTTGGGAGCCAGCTCCCCGAACAGGCAAAAATACGTCAGCAGACGCAGAAGCGTCTCCCGGGAGGACGGGACAAGCAGAATCAGCAGGTTGGCCACGACGTAACTGCCCCGAATAACGAGCCAGCCGAGAACGAGGAGGTTCGCCACCCCGGGGGAGTGGCTGGTGGACGGGAGGCGGCTCATGCCCAGGCCGGACGGAATGAAGAGGAAGGGTACGACAATCAGAAGCCGTACCCAGGCGGCCGTGACCAGTGGATCGATGTCGACGGGCTCGGCCCCCAGCGGGGTGAAAAATTCCCGCAGGAAGTTTCCCTTCCCTAATCCTGCCGGGCCGGACTCAGCGTTGGCCATGGAACGTTCCCCCGGATGAGAGGTTCATCCTTCTTCTGCGCCACCACGGACCACCCGACGACCTCCCGGGAGGACCGAAGCGCTGAAGGCCCTTCACGAGCCCTCGCCCTGCGATTTGAACAACTTTTTTTGCCGGAGGACGTTCCCGCTCCCGGCGTCGATCAGGACCTGGTACGGCAGGGCATGCTCGCCCCCCACCAGCCTCCCGCGGTAGACGAGGTGCGTGGCCTTCCCGTCGAACCAGTAGCCCGGCTCGAGCTCCCGGACGGAGAGGGGGGTGGACGGCAGGCTCTTCGAGGGGTTTTCGGCGACCCATGCCTCCAGGGCCCGTTTGATCCGTGGGGGATCCAGGGCCGGTTTGGCCGGACGTCCCTGGTCGGGGACGTATCGGTTAAGCACGGCCACCACCCGGTGGGACCGATCGAGCACGATTTTCATCCCGCCGTTGAACACCGGCAGGCCCCGTCGAGTTTGAACGAAGTTAACCCGGTAACCCATCGGGAGAGCCTCGACGGACGTCACGGTCAGTTCGGACAGCCCTCCGGAGGCCAGCCCGAATCGTCCTCCCTGTTCACGGAGATACTGTCGGGCCACTCGCCTCGCTCGCCCGGAAGGCGACTCGGGGGGCGTTTCACCGGTGAGGGTCCCGGGGCGGTAACTGAGGCTCGAAAGCGTCTCGCCATGGGGCACGGTGTCCCCGCGCGGCCTCGTCGCCAAGCTGTCGGTGCCCGTGTCGGCGGGCGTCGGGGCGGCTGAACGATCCGCCTCGCGGGACAGGGGGCCGGTGGAACTGCAGGCTGATAGGAAAACGACGAGACAGACAATCGCCGCACGGGTCAACGGCCCCGCCCGCTCACTCACGGGGTTGAAGGTCCTCATGGAAAACGGTCACCGAGCCCAGCGGAAGCACGGTTGAGGCCTCACCGTCCGACGGACCCGATTCGTCCGTCTCAACCTCCGAGCCAATCGTAGTAGAGGGCCGTCAGGAACCGCCCCGGGGCACGGTGAAGGGCGACGTCGCGGAGAGCACGAAAATCGTTCACCGTGGTCGAGGCAAGACCCGTTCGCTGAATCAGACAGCTGCCCCCACCCCCGCCTCCCCCTCCTTCGGCGTCGATCGCCGGGCTGGAGGTCGTCAGGACATAGGTTCCGGAATTGTTTGACTGCACCACGACCGAGTAAGTGCCCGACGGAAGGTCGCTGAGGGACATCGAATCCGAGGTGGCCGTCGAGGTCACCGTGGTGTCAAACCCCGAAATCGAATCGAGGGTGGCGCCAACCCCGGTATCGGAAAACCCGAGCCGCACGTCGTGGTTCCGGGCGTGTTCCACCGTGATCGTGACGTCGAAGCCCGAATCACCCGTCGTTATTTGATAGGCGTCGGCCAACCCCTCGGAACCGGACTGATGGAGCGTTCCACGTTCCTCCGAATGCCAGGTTTCCGTCGGAATACACCCCGAGGCAACATCAAACCCCCTCTGGTGGAAATTCCGACAGACCGCCCCGAGGTTATCCTCATCGCCGTCCCAGATGGCTCCGTCGAAGATCACGACATACGGCAGCCCGTTGTCGGACAGGGTCAACTCCTGGGCGAACAGGTAGGCGGTCGCCCCCTCACCGAACGTGGGAGAATCGGGCACGAGGGTATGGGCCGCCAGGCTCAAGCGGTCGGGCAGGTCATCGTCACTCCACGTGAGCTTTCTGTTCATCCAGAGAGCTTTTGACCAGATGCGCCCGTCGAGATGGATTTCGTTCACCCGGTCATCCGGCCACACCAGGTCCCGATCGAACCACCGGAGACAATGCTCCCTGGAAGGAATTAAACTGAGGACGTAATTTGATCCCCACTCGCCCATGCACGGCATCTGAAGCGCCGAATCGGAGGAATCATGGACGTCGGGCGTGTTGGTGGCCGCCCAGTAGTCGGCGAACCCTTCCGCCTGGGCCTTGGGTTGGAACCCGTTCACGAGGTAGGCCGAATTCGAAAGGTCCCAGTGAAGGTAATGTCCGTATTCGTGAACGATAATGTCGGCGTCCTCGGCCTTGTCGACCCCTGAATCACTGTAGGCCTGAACCGGGTCGCCCGTGGGCCCGATCGGGGAGAAATAGGCGTTGTAGCCGATACCATCCACGTTGATGTCCACCTCGAGGGGCGTATCGATAAGAAGTCCGTCGAACCCCAACCGCCCCACACGATTGCGGTTGTCGGAGATGTACTTAAACGCCATCACGGCCTCGAACGTGTCCGGCCGACGCTCGACGTAGAAATCTCCACCGGAATCCCGCAGCTGACGGAGTGGAATTCGACCGTTCCCGGACCAGTCACTGATCACGACCGTGTCGTTGGCCAGGTAGTGGTACCCGTTCCGGGGGGTCGTTTCGAGGGGAACCTCCGTGTACTTGTCGCTGAACCCCTCGTTCGTGTCGTTTCTGTCCGTGAGCGTCAGGTCCCCGGACGCATAAATCGCGTTGCTCGGTCGGAAGACGTTGCCGCCGGGAAGCGGGCGGGTGAAAAACAGCCGCTGGAACTGAAGCGCGTCCCCGCTGTTGGCGTCCACGACCAACCGATACGGGCGCGGATCGTGCTCCCGGGTGACAACCGTCCGGTAAGCGAGGTGAGTTTCCCGTCCATCGTAAAAATACCCCAGCCGGGTCTGCCTCAATTGAAGGGACCCGGGGGAGGGGTCGCGTTCCCGCAGTTTTTGCCGGGCCGTCGTTCGCAGGACGTCCTGGATCGCCTGGCTGTCGTAAAAAGGGAACCGCGAGACCGCCGACGTTCCGGGGACATATTGATTGTGCACGGCTGCAGGGTCCTCCGAACGATCCCGGTGAACCTCCACACCGCCGTTGAAGACGGGCAGACCGTCGCGCACCTGCTGGTACTCAACGTGGACGCCGACCGGGGAGGTTCGGACCGACTGAACCACCAGTTCATCCAGGGCGTTCTCGGAGAGGCCCAGTGCTTCTGCCTGATCCCGCAGAAATTGATCCGTTCCGGCCGGAGCCTGGTCCGTCCCCTTCCCCGCCGGGGTCTGAATACCCTCAGCACCGTGGTCGATCGTCCAGCGGCTCTCCCCGTAGTCGAGGGAGCCGGGAACCGGGCGAGTGTCGGAAACGTTTCTCCGATCGGGGACCGCGGTGATCCAGGGGCTTTCGGCGGCGGTGGCGTGGGGGGGGCACACCCATAAGGCCAGCAGGAACAGGGCGGTGAGGTAACCGCTGAGAGGCCATTTCGCTGTCATAGGAACCCGTTCTCCCGGATCAGTCGTCACCGAAGAGGAGAAGTCGACCGTCCTGTGAACCCACCTAAGATGAGGCAGTACCCTGTGCCTGTCAACCGGGAGGGAAGCTCAACGGCTGAGTTATTACGGTCACAGGTCCCTCCCGGTTTCTGCCGGTGACGTGGGTGAACCCGCCGTGAACGGCTGGCCCCCCCGGGCCCTTGACCAATTGGTCTATCGGCCCTGGCACTGTACCATGCCAGCAGACGAACGGAGCCGGTTGGCCGCCCATTCCAACCCCTCCACACCTTCCCGTCCCGACCGTTCATGCCATGATCAAAACCGTCTACAGCGGTGACGTCGAATACCTCCAGCTCTGCGACCCCGAGGGCAGCCTCGATACCGGGGATTTGACCGTCGAGCTGTCCGAACAGCGACTGGGCGCCATGCACCGGTGGATGGCGCTGAGCCGGGCGCTCGACGAGCGGGCCGTCCAGCTTCAGCGGCAGGGCCGGCTGGGCACCTACGCCTCCTCCCGGGGCCAGGAGGGCTGCCAGGTGGGGTGTGCGCTGGCGCTGGAGGACTCGGACTGGATCTTCCCCTCCTACCGCGAGATGCCGATGCAGCTTGTGCTTGGCGTCCCGCCCGAGGACATCCTGACCTACTGGGGCGGGGACGAACGGGGCAGTCACCCCGAGGGGGACGTCCCGGTGTTTCCGGTGTCCATTCCCGTCGGATCCCAGGCCCTGCACGCGGTGGGGGCCGCCCGCGCCCGGCAGGACCGCGGCGATCCGATGCTGGCCGTCGCCTGCTTCGGGGACGGAGCCACCTCGGAGGGTGACCTGCTCGAGGCCCTCAACTTCGCCGGGGTCTGGGAGGTGCCGGTCCTGTTCTTCTGCCAGAACAACCAGTGGGCGATCTCCACCGCCCGGGACCGGCAGACGGCCAGCGAGACGCTGGCCCAGAAGGCCCTGGGGTTCGGCCTGGAGGGCAGGCAGGTCGACGGCAACGACCCGATCGCCGTCTACCAGGTCGTCCGGGAGCTCAGGGAGCGGGCCCTGGAGGAATCCCGGCCATTTTTCGTCGAAGCACTGACCTACCGGATGGGGGCTCACACCACCTCCGACGACCCCGAACGGTACCGTCCCGAGTCGGAGGTGGCCCGCTGGGAAGAACGGGATCCCCTCCGCCGGCTGCGGCGGCTGCGCCGATCCCGGGGGGAATGGGACGAGGACCGACAGGATCAGCTGGAGGAGGACGTCGAGGAGACGGTCGAT
>CAZEBV010000020.1:0-20775 GCA_964510695.1 uncultured bacterium | reverse complement strand
CGACGTGCTCCGTCCGCCGGACCCAGAAGCGGGAGAATTCCCGGCCGTAGAGCCGCGAGGCGGGGATGCTTTCGTCGAACTCGGGATCGCCGAGGATCAGGGCCTTCGGGTGCTGGCGCGCGGCCGCCAGGAAACGGGGTACGTCACGGACCCGATGCTGGCCGTCGGCGTCGAGGACGACCGCGTGGGTGAAACTGCGTTCAAGGGCCCGTTCGAAACCCCGGCAGAGGGCCCGACCCTTCCCGCGGTTGACGGGCAGGTGAAGGAGTTCCATCCAGTCGTGGCGGGCGTCCAGCGCCTCCAGTCGATCCACCGTGGATTGACGGCTGCCGTCGTTGACGACCAGGCAGGGAAGGTCCAGTCGGGCGACCTCGTCCAGGACGCCGCCGATCGTATCCCCGTGGTTGTAGATGGGAATCAGCACCGTCGGCTTCATGGTTCCGGCAGCACCAGTCGGCCGGCGGAGACTTCCTCGTCGGCGCTGTACCGGAAGGACAGGGTGCGCTCCTCGGGTTCCCAGGTCAGCTCCAGCTGGAACGAATCGCCCGGTTTGAGCATCGAACGGAAGGTCATGGCCTCGATTTCGCAGGGGGCCGCCTCCAGCCCGAAGGCGTCCTCCGCGAACCGGGCGACCCATTCCAGCTGCCGGTAGGCCGGCAGCACCGGCTGGAAGGGGAAATGTCCCTCCCGGAAATCGGGGTCCTTTGGCACCCGCGCCTCCAGGGTGAAGCGGTCCCCCTCGAGCCGATGCTCCTGAACGTTCGGACCCCGGGACACGCCGTTCAACCCCGCGCGGGCGTCTGGCGAAGCATCCGGCGCAGCCGGGGCACGGTCACTTTGCCCTGCTCGTCCCGGGGAAGCCGCTCGGGGAAGGCCCAGAACCGCGGCACCGCCACGGGGTCGAAGGTCCCCGAGAGATGCTCCCGGAGCCGGTCGACCAGGGCTTCCCGGTCGTGGTCCTCAAGCCAGTCGCTCCCGGGCGGTGCCAGCACGACCACGCTCCCCAGCAGGTCCCGGGAATCGTCCCCGGACTCCTCACGGACGCACACGGCACACTGCGCCACGAACGGGTGCTCCCCGAGCTCCCGTTCGACCTCGGGCAGGGCGATCCGTTTTCCGGCCAGGTTGATCTCCCGGTCGGCCCGCCCGTGAAGCTCGAAGGTTCCGTCCGCGTGAACCGTGACCCGATCTCCCATCTCGAACCCGTCGGTGTCCCGTCCCAGCAGGGGGGATTCCACCCGGAGTCGTCCCCGCTGGTTCTCCTCGACGCGCACCCCCTCGAAGGGCTGCCAGCGCGCCCCCCCCTCATTGGGGTCCTGCGTGCGCCAGGCTACGCCGCCGGTCTCGGTCGATCCGAGGACCTCGAGGGGATAAAATCCGAGCCGTTCCTTGACGGCTTCGGCGGTTGTCGGGGAGAGGGGACCGCCGGAGGAGAAGATCACCCGAATGTCGTCGGCATGGGCCTCCAGATCGTCCACCTGCACCAGCTGGTCGAGGTGAGTGGGGCTGCTGACGAGGCTCACTTCTTCCCGCCGCCGGCGGGCGGTCTCCAGGATCTCCTCCGGGTAGAGCCCCGACCGAGGATCGAAGGCTCGTCCCGCGCTCAGGGGCCAGAGCACCTTGAAAAGAAGCCCGTAGATATGCTGATGCGACACGGTGGCGAGGACCGTGGAGTCACCGAGGTGCCCGCGCCACTGTTCCTCGAGTGTGCGTACTTCCGCCTGAAGCTGAGCCAGCGTTTTCGGGACGCTTCGCTGGCGTCCGGTGGAACCGGACGTGTACAGGTCGGCGGCGGGCGCGCCGCGCTCCAGCAGCCGCGGCCGGACGGGATCCTCCGCGGGCTCCAGGGGATGCACCACGGCGTCGGCCTCCACCGGCAGGGCGGAGTCGGTGATGAATCCCCCGACCGTTTCGTGGATCGATTCGAGGGTGTTCGATTGACGGTTGGGCGGCAGCACGGCCCGTTTGTTCGCCACCCAGGTGGCCATCAACCCCACGGCGAAGGCGAAGCTGTCCCGGCAGCTCACCGCCCATCGGTCGGCCTCGGATTCGGACAGGGGGCGGGCCAGCCTGAGAACGGGGTCCACGAAGTCCGACCAGGTTCGGACCCCGTCGGGGGAACGACTGACCGGGAAATCCTCCCGGCGGCCCCGCACGGCCAGCTGATGCAGGGGGATGAAGGTGGGTTTTACGTTGCCGCGGGGGGGCATCAGGCGGCGCATGAGCGGTTCGGGCCACATCGGTCCGTAGCGGCGGAACTTCCATTTTCGGTAAAGGTATTCCCCTGCGAACAGAAGCCCGATCAGAACGTACGAAACCACGCCCGCGTACAGGGTCCACAGGAAGCGAGGCGAGCTTCCGAACAGCTCGGTTCCGTTCTGAACGGCCTCGGCGAGCCCGAAGATGACCAGGCTGTTCAGAAGGAGGAAGACGGACCAGACTCCCGTCACCCGCCGACAGTAGCGCACGTCCCGCTCGCCGAGGTCCGGCATCGACATGCGGGCGAAGGTTTCGATCATGGACGGAGGGTTGACCAGCGAATAGATGAACACGCCCGCGAGTGCGACCGTGACGCAGCCGGGAAGCAGAAGAAACAGAAGTTCGCTGTTCGAGATGATGCCGGCGATGACCACCGGTGCCGCCACGAGGAACGGCATCAAAGCTCGCACGCGGTGACGGGACTCCAGGGTGGGAAGCCGGGTCAAAAACCGCAGGAGCAGAAGAACCCCCACGAGGGTGTAAAGAAGACGGGGACGAACGAACTGAAGTCCGAAGTAAACGAAAAACGGATAGAGCAGGAGGAACGCAGCGGTTAGCGCAGCGAGGACGGTTTGAACGAGAATATCACCCTGACGGTTGAAGCTTGGAGCAGGCGACGTCGACGATGTCCTGAATGGTTTCGACCGTTTTGATGTCGGACTCCACGAGTTTGACGCCGGTGCGAAGTTTAAGGTCCACGACCATGTCCACGGCGTCCATGCTGTCGAGGTCCAGGTCGTCGGCCAGGTGATCGGCGTCCCCGATGTCGTCGGGATCCAGGCCGAGCATTTCGCCCAGGATTTCCTTGATCGCCCGCCGGATCTCGTCCCGGCTTAGTTCGGGTTCCGCCGGGCTCACGAGTCGTCCCGTTCCCGGTCGATGAACCGGGCGAGGGACCGAAGGGAGCGGAAGCGCTCGCGGTTCTCCTCGGTGGTTCCTCGAACCTTGATTCCGTATTCTTTCTGGATAATCATGGCGAGTTCCAGCGCGTCCACCGAGTCCAGGCCCAGCCCCTCCTCGAACAGGGGCTCCTCGGGCTCGATGTCCTCGGGCTGGACGTCCTGGAGAACCAGCCCCTCCACGATGAGTTCTCGGAGGTTGTCCTCGATGTCGGTGGGTGCCTCGGGATCGTCGGTGGGGGACATGGTGAAGTCACGGTGGGCAGAAGAATGAGGTTCACGTGCAGCTCGACTGGATCATTATCAGACGTAAAGGAACATACACGATATCAGACGAACATACGCTACGCGAGGGGGTTCTCCCCCCCTTCGAACCCGGAACGGATGCGGTGTTCGTCCGGGTCGTTGTCCGCCAGGCCGTAACGGGTCATGAACCGTAATAACCACCGGCTGTAAGGGGATTCCCCGGCCAGGCCGGTGAAGATTCTACCCATGTGTTTCGTCATGTGAGGGTTCAGGAGTCGTCCGAGGAGGCTGTCCTCGACCTCCCGGCCGGTCTTCAGGAGCGTCATAAGGCGGCCGTCGTAGAAGGTTTCCACGATGGCTATCCATGCTTCGAGCGTTTCGTGGTACCGATCGGCCCAGCCGCTCAGCCCGTCGGTCCCCCGGCGCCGGAGACGATCGGCGAGGTCCCGGGCGGCGTCCATCGCGAGGTACACACCCGTGGCGAAGACGGGGTCCACGAAGCCCGCGGCGTCCCCGAGGAGGACCCAGTTGCTGCCCGTGAGCTGCTCGGTCACGAGCTGGTAGTTGCTGTAAGATCGTACGGGCTCCAGACGCTCGGAGGGTTCGGTGAGCCAGCCGATCCGCTCGCTGGTCCTTCGCAGTCCCTCGAGCTGTTCGGCCGGGTCGTCCCCGAACTGCGAGAGGTAGTTCGTGTCCATCACCGCCCCGAAGGACACGCGATCGGGCAGCGGGATCCGCCAGGTCCACCCGTAGTCCAGGACGTCGGTGTAGACGATGCCGGCACGGGTGTCCCGGGTCCGGTCGTAATGGGTGAACAGGGCCGTGTCCCGGCGGGACCCCTCGCGGGCGGGTAGTCTCATCTCACGGGCCAGCAGGCGGGCCCGGCCCGTGGCGTCCACGATCAGGTCGGGCTGTCCGCTCAGGCCCTCGAGGGCCTCCAGTGACTCCGGTTCCAGCCGCACCGGTCGATCGGGCCCCTCCACGGTGATCCCGGCGTGTCGATCCAGCACCGTCACCCCGGCCCCTCGGGCCGCTCGGCGGAGGGCCCGGTTGAACTCCCAGCGGGGCACGTTGTAGGCGTATCCCGGAAGCGGCCCGGGCACCTCGTCGAAGAGAAACTCGAACCGGTGCTCGTCGTCGAGCCAGAAAGCGGCTCCCGGTTTGCGGCGGCTGAAGCCGCTCACCGCCTCCTCGACCCCCAGTTCCCGCAGGATCGGGACCACCCCCGGGACCAGCGACTCCCCCACGAGGGTCGATCGATCCCGCTCCCGGTGGAACATCCAGACGTCGTATCCGGCCCGGGCCATGAGCGTGCCCAGCGTGCTGGCGGCGGGTCCCCCGCCCAGGATGACCACCGAACGCAGTTCGTCGGTCACGCCGTTTCCCTCCGGGAGCTCGAGGTTGACGTCACCTGAACGAGGGGGCTGAGAAGCAGCACGTAGGTGATGCCCACCAGGACGGTGACGCCGATGGTGCGAATCATCGAGGCCCGGCTGATCGCGAGCAGCCCGAAGGAGGCCAGCGTGGTGAGGGCGGAAATGACGATGGCGGTCATCGTAATCCGGGGGGACTGGGACCCTCGAAAGGCCTCCATGAGGAAGACGCTGTAGTCGATGCCGATGCCCAGGATGAGCAGCAGGGCCAGCACGTGCGTCAGGTTCACGGTCATCCCGGCCCATCCCAGGGTGGCCAGCGTCAGGGCGCCCCCCGCCACGGAAGGCAGGACCGCGATCGGTCCGCCCCGGGCGCCGTAGCGCAGCATCAGAAGGAATAGGATGGCGGCGTAGGCCCCCAGGATGAGCACGGCGGCCTCCCGTCGATATCGCCCCAGCAGGCGGCTGATGGTCTCGACGCGGTTGACGTACCCGCCCCAGGGCGTGTCCCGGAACGTTCGTTCCAGGGCGGGTTCCCCGCGGACCCCTTTCAGGGCGATGAGGGAGCCGGCCGGACCGGAGCCGGGCTCCAGCCAGAGGGAGCGAAGCCCGAAGGAAACAGGGTGGTTCAACCACTTGTCGGGGGTGATGTACCGGTCGGGTCGGGCGGATAAACCGTCGATGAAGGACTCGACGCGGGGTCGGGCCAGGCCGAGCCGACCGAGTCGTCCCACGAGTCGGTCCCGGGTCTCCGAAAGGGTGTTCGTCAGGAGGGCCCGGTGACGCTTCTGGCGGTCCCGGCTGGGGAGGAACGGAATCAGGGATCGATGGTCCTCGATCAGCCCCTGATCCCGGAGGGTCTCGAGCCGGGGACGAAGGCGTTCAAGCCGCCGGAGGACCTGCTGGGGACCCTCCCCCCGGACCGCCACGTACCGTCCCGAGTTCCAGCGGCCGGCCGCGTTCCGAAGCCGTCGGTCCTCCCGAAGAAGGTCGGGGGGAACCTCCTGGAAGGTGCGCACGTCGTCCTTCACCTCCAGCTGCAGCAGACCGCCCAGCAGGACCAGAAGGACCGCCGTCCCGGCCGCCAGAAGCAGCGGGGGGCGATTCAGGAGCCGCGCCCATCCCCGAAGAAGGCCCCGGCCGGCCCCCTTCATCCACCGGCGGGCAGCAGCAGCGGATAGAGCATCACCACCGTACCGAACGCCCCGACGATGCCGACCGCCGAGAAAAACGCCATCTGCCGAAGAATGGGAAGCGGCGTCAAAAAAAGGCCGAGGTACCCCAGGACGGTCGTGGTCATTCCGAGGGTGATCCCCGGCAGAATGGACCTCAGGGGGGATTTGCCCCCGGTGTCCGCCGCCGTCCCGGCGAACTCGGTGAAGTAATGGAAGGCGTAATCGACGCTGACGCCCAGAAGGCTGGTGCTGAAGATCACGGTGAAGAGGTGAGGCGGATGCCAGAGGAGGTTCGTCAGGGTGAAGGCCCCCAGCAGCCCGCACCCGACGGCCAGGGCCAGCAGCATGAGGTAGCGCGGGGAACGAAACGCCAGGAGCACCAGGAACACCACCGCGGCCGCCGAGAGGATGCCGATCCACCGGAGGTCCCGCTGCATGCGCCCCCGCATCGAACGGGCGAACTTCACCACGCCCGTCCAGGCCAGGTTTCCCTCCCTCAGCGTGGGCTTCAGTTTGCCTCTGAGCGACTGGATCGTTTTGGTCAGTCGTTCCTGGATTTCGACCCGGTACGGGTCCCCGGTCAGACGAACCACGGCAAACACCTGGTTCCCCTCGGCGTCCGGAGGACGGGAGGAGGAAAGCCGACGGCTCCAGTGGTTGATCAGTCCGGGGAACAAAAGCAGAGGATCCCGTTCGAGTAGCCCGGCCTCCATCGACGAGGCCGGAGCCAAAAGCCGGCCGCGCAGCCGCCGGACCAGTCCCCGGACGGGGTCCTCGGAGCGCAGGTGACGTCGGACGTCGGGGGCCAGCAGCTGGTACCGGTAGGGGAAGTAAAATTCCGCGAACGCCTCCCGGTTTCGAGGGTCCTCGTCCATCCGGTAGGCGTCCACCACCCGGCTGGCCGCCAGGGACGATTCCATCGTCGTTCGGACCGTGTCCCGCCGGTCGGGGGGAACGTCTTCGGCCACCAGCAGCACGGTGCGGCTGGCTTCTCCCCCCAGGAAGCGCGAGGTTAACCGAAGAAGCGGCTCGTCCTGATCCCGGGGGAGCAGGCTGAGGAGGTCGGTGTCAAGGCGAACCCCACCCTGAATCTGCCCGACGAGAAGGATCAGAAGGACCGCGGTGATCCCCCCCCAGATCAGCGCACGACGCCGTTCAGTCACCGTCGAGCAGGGCCCGGATCCTTCGCCGTGTGTCCGGCGGAAGGGGCTTGTTGACGTCGATTGGGGACAGCTCAATCACGGAGCTGTCTCCCCCGTTCTGGATCGTGGTCAGGCGGTGCACCAGGGAGTCCCCCCCCTCCAGGACAAAGGTCGGAAGCCGGGCCGTCCCCCCGTCCTCCTCGGGGGTGATCCGGAGGGTCCAGCGCGTGAGATCCCCCTTCGGAGCGAGGGTGCCCAGGGACCGAAGATCGTCGAACGAGCCGGCGAACAGGCCGTAAAGCCCCCGGAAGTACCGTCCGGCGGGGGTGCTTCCCAGTCGGCGCCGCTGGAGGGTCCCGTCGGCACGCCGACGGATCAGCGTCCCGTCCGCCGCAATGAGCTGTTCCTGCCGGGAGGGGGACGTCACGTGGCGGTACAGCCCGAGGTCCCGGGAGAACACCATGGTGCCCTCCAGCTCGAGGGAACGGTCCAGGGCAGTGAGATGCTTGTGTTCCCGGAAGTCGAACCGGGCGACCTCGACCGTGCGGAGACGCTGCCCCAGCCGGTTCAGGAGAGTCTCGCCGTCCTCGCTCGCCGCCCCGGACGGGAGCGGACCGACGATGAGGGCCATCCAGCAGGCCACGAGCCGGGGGATCCAGCGGCCGGTGCTCATTCGGCGGCCTCCCGCAGTCGCCGCTTGAGCACCTCGGGGGTGTCCAGCTTCATCTCCCCGCTGGGTTCGTCCACGGCCACCTGGACCGTCCATCCGGTGGCCAGGCGGGTGTCGTCCTCGGCGCCCCGGACCCGGTAGCCCGTCCTGAGGCACTGTTCGTAGTCTTCGATGCCGGCGGTCACCCGGATGAGGGTTTCCCCCCGGATGAAATTGATGTGGCGGCAGTGGCTTTCGATGACGGGCCAGATGTACCCGGACTTGGCCATGGCCTGTTTGTCGTAGCCGATCTCACGCATGAGCTGGGAACGGGCACGGTCGAAGTATTTGTAGACGCTGCCGTACCAGGCCACGTTGATCGGATCCAGGTCGTGGAAGGGAACCCGGATTTCGACCGTGGTTTGCCAGGGGGAGTCGATTTCCCGTTTCACGAGGGATCGTACACGTCGACGTCCACCGGGATCGCCCGGGCGCGGATGGCCTCCGTGACGTCCTGGAGGTCCCGGTCCAGGGGACGGTCCCGGTCCAGGAAGTCCACCCGGGATCGAACCGCCCGGTGGGTCGCTCGAAGCGCCTCCGGCAGGGCCGATGGATCCAGTTCCCCCGCCCGCTCCCGGAGGTCCAGGCCCTGGGCGGCCCCCATGAGCAGGGCCGCCGCCGACTGTTCGGTGAGTTCGAGGATGCGGATCGCGTCCCGGGCACCGTGGGTGCCCATGCTGACCTTGTCCTGATTGTGGCTCTCGGTGGACCGGGAGAAGACGCTCGCGGGCATCGTGAGCTTGAGGGCCTCGGCGGCCCAGGAGGAGGTCGATATCTGAAGACCCTTGAAGCCGTGGTGCAGGGGTCGATCGGGGGGGTCCACCCCCACGAGGTCCCCGGGCAGGCCCCGGTTGAATCGGGGGTCCACCAGCGAGGCCAGCTGACGGTCCGCGAGGTCGGAGAGGTTGGCGACGGCGTTTTTGAGGGAGTCCGCGGCGAACCCCACGTGCCCCCCGTAGAAGTTGCCGCCGTGGTGGATCGAGCCGTCGTCCGGGTCGACGATCGGGTTGTCGTCCACGCCGTTGATCTCGGTTTCGAGCTGAGGGTAAATCCAGCGAAGGGCGTCGCAGAGCACCCCGAGCACGTGAGGGGCACACCGCAGGGAGTAGCGGTCCTGGGACCCGTCCTCGGAGGCGGGGACGTCCTTCTCGTCGGGGTCCGGCAGGCAGCGGCGGATCCAGTCGGCCGCCCGGGCCTGGCCGGGATGAGGCTTCAGCTCGAAAAGTCGCGAGTGGAAGTGTCGGGGGTTCCCGCGCAGGGCGACGCTCGCCATGGCGGTGGCCCGGGCGAGCAGGCCGGCCAGGTAGGCGGCCCGCACGACCCCGTGGGTCATCAGGGCCGTCATAACCGAGGTTCCGTTCATCAGCGCCAGGCCCTCTTTCGGGGCCAGGCTAAGCGGGTCGACGTCGGTGCCGTCGAGAACGTCTTCAGCGGGGCGGGGTTCCCCGTCGTCCCACAGGCGTCGTTCCCCCTGAAGGGCCGCCGCCACGTAGGAGAGCGGGGTCAAATCCCCGCTGGCCCCGACCGATCCTTCCCGGGGGATGACCGGGATGAGAGGGTGGTTCACGTAATCGCACATCGTTTCCAGAAGTTCCAGACGGACCCCGGAGTGAGCTCGGGCCAGGGTGATCAGCCGGATCAGAAGGGCCGACCGGGACACGTTCGGAGGCAGCGGGTCGCCGGATCCGCAGCCGTGGTAGCGCACGAGGTTGCCGGGCAGCTCCTCCAGTCGATCGTCCGGGATTCGGTGGGTCTGAGAATCCCCGAAACCGGTGTTGACCCCGTAGACCGTGCCCCCGTTCCCGAGGTGCTCACGGACGATGTTCGCGCTGCGGCGAAGCTGCTTTCGTCGGGCGTCGTCGGGGGTCAGCGCCACGGGACGATCGTCCTCCACGACGGAGAGGACGTCCCGGACGGACCACTCCCGACCGCCGCCCACGAAGAGTGGATCGTCGATGATGGTTCCCTCACAGGTGGGTCCTGCAGAGTGAGTGCATCGATCTCCCGGGATCCGAACCCTCGCGCGGACCCGAGGAAAACCCCGTAAGCGGTAAGCGTACCGTGGGAAACGAACGGGGGAAACCGCCCCGACGCTCCGACGCAAAATCCGCCCGGGGAAAGAGCCGCCGCGGCGGCCCGAAAGGAGGTTGTCCGACCGGTCGGCCTGATCTATCTTGGGGGCTCTTCACCATACCATACTCGACGACGGGGATGTGATGACGGATGGGTTCCTTCGACACCAATCGTATCCGAACCGTTCTGGCCGCGCTCGCCTGCGTGCTCCTGCTGGCGGGGTGTGCGAGCCGGGGATCGAATCAGGGCGCCGCGAACGGCAGCCGAACCGCCTCCGAGGGCGGATCGGACGCCCCGAAAACGACGGTGACCGTGGCGGTGCAGAAGGTGATCCCCTTCGCCGAGGAAGCCGAGGTTCGAGAACCGGTCCGAAAACAGTGTGACCTTCAGACCAAAACGCCCGCCTTCATCCAGAAGTTCGGCCCCGAGAACGGGGTGAACGTGGAGCTCGTCGACGACCTGAACGCCGCGAACGCCGCCCGCCGGCTTCACCTTGAGATCGTCAACGTTCACGCCGGCCCCGGAGGCGGGTTCGCAGGGGGCATGTGGATGCAGGTCGAGGGTCGCCTGACCGAAAACGGGCGCACGATTGCGACCGTTCAAAATCGGCGGGTCACCACCGGAGGATACTTCTCCCAGTTCAAGGGGACCTGCGACATCATCGGTCGGTGCACCGAAGCGATCGGACGGGATCTCGCCGGGTGGCTCGCGGACCCCGAAGACGGGGCGAAACTGGGCAACCTCTGACGCTCAGGCGTCCGTCCGTTCGGAGCCGCCCGATCGTTTGATCTTCCCCGTCGGCGTCCGGGGTAGTTCGTCCACGACCTCGAAGGAGCGGGGGACCTGGTGGGTCGGAAGCCGGTCGCCGCAGTAGGCGCGAAGCTCGTTTTCGTCCGGGGTTTTTGAAGGGTCCGACGGCACGACGCGGGCCCGGGGGATTTCCCCCAGCCGATCGTGGGGCTCCCCGTAGACCCGGGAGGCCGCCACCGAGGGGTGGCGGTTCAGCACCGACTCGACCTCCTCGCAGAAGAATTTCATGCCGGCCATGTTGATCCGGTTCACCCGGCGTCCGACCAGGAACAGGTCGCCGTCCTCGTCGAAGGTCCCCTGGTCCCCGGTGGGGAAATAGCCCTCCTCGAGCACCGCCTCGGCCGGGGTCCAGGGGGCGAAATAAGCGTCGAAGAGCCCCGGTCCTCCCACCTGGATTTCCCCCTCCCGATCCGGCGTCGTCCCGGGGCCCCACGCCTCGCCGTCCTCGTCCCGAAGCCGAACCTCGTAGGGGGGCTGCACCTGGCCCACCGAGAGGGGCTTCTCGACCGGCCGCTCGACGTTGATCGCCGGCAGGCCGCATTCGATGATGCCCAGGGCCTGACAGAGGGGCAGGCCGTAGCGGTCCCGAAACCGCCCGGCGACCGCCTCCTCCAGTCCCGTGGCCGTGGAGACCGCCCGGCGCACGTCCGGCAGCCCCCGATCCGAGGGTTCCCCGGCGAGACGGTCGTAGTGGTACGGGGTGGCGTAGAGGAAGGTGGCCCCGTTTTCCCGGGCGAAGTCCAGGAGAGGTTCGGCCAGGTGGCTCTCGGCGGCCAGGATCGTGGCCCCGTGGCGCAGGTAAAGCAGGATCGAGGACACGAAGTGGTTGGCCATTGAGAGGACCCACAGCACGCGATCGTCGGGCCCGAGGGACAGGCTTCGGTTCACGGCCTCCGTGCGGCGAAGGATGGTCTCGTGCCCCAGGAGCACCCCCTTTCGATCCCCGGTCGTACCCGAGGTCATCCGGATGTAGGCCGGACCCAGGGACCGGTAGGCCTCCTCCGAAGCGTCCCCCGGGACGAGGGGCTGGTCGTGGGACGTCGGGGTGAAGTCGCCGCCGGTCATCACGTGCTGGAGGCTCAGCCGTTCAACGACCTCCGAAAGCCGCTTCTCCCAGCGGTTTTGAGCGACCGGCACCAGGCACAGCCCCGCGTCCAGGGCCGCCAGGGCCTGCACCAGAAACGCGGCGCCGGACTCCCCCATGAGCCCGCATCGCTCACCGGGCCGAAGCCCCTGACGCTCGAGTTCGTCCCGCCGACGTTCCAGTCGTTCGACGAGCCGGGCGTAGCTCAGGGTGGGCCCGTTCTCCTGGATCACGGCCGGGTGATCCGGCCGGGCCCGGGCGGTCCCGCGAATCTCGTCCACGATCGTGTCACTCATGGTTCGACCTCCAGGGGGTTGGTTCCGTCCGACGTCAGGGGTCCGAGGGGCCCAGGGGCTCCTCCAGGGTCGACAGACGCCGGCGAACCCGCGGCGCCTCGACCCCGGCGAGGGTCCCGGCCTCGTCGGCGGCCCGGCCCGCCGACGCCCCGAGCGCCTGGCCCGTGGCCAGGGCGGTGCCGATGACCCGAAGCGCCCCGAGCGCCTCGTGGGTGGCTCCCATGCATCGTCCCGCCGCCCCGAGCCGCGGCTCATCCCGTGCGATGAGGGACCGAAGCGGAACGTCGGCGGGGGCGTCGGGGTACTCGAACGCGGCCCCCCGGTGGTCGTGCCACAGCTCCACCGGCCAGCCCGACCGGGCCACGGCGTCCTCGAAGGACCGTCCGGCGACGAGATCCTCCCGGGTGAGAGTATAGCGGGTTCGCATCCGCCGCGTTTCCCGGATCCCGAGCCGTCGGGGCCAGCGGAGGATCGAGCAGTCCTCGAACCCCTCCCGGTGGTCCCGGAGGTACGCCACGATCGCCCGGGCATGGTCCCGGGTCCGGGCCTCCAGGGCCCGGACCTGATCCGGGTTCAGCGGGTCGAAGGTCGCCTCCCGGGGTCGGGGCACGTTCAGGGTGACGTAGGCGGTACCCGCCCGACGGCCGGGGCGCACCAGCACCGAGTCACCGCCTTCGGGCAAGTCTCCCCGTTTGGCCGCCCGGGCCACCTCCCGGGTGATCGAAAGGCCCGAGTAGCCTTCCGCCCGGGACGGCTCGATCCCCTCCACCATGAAAATAAGGGAGGGTACCTGAAGTCGATCGGGGTCGGCCGCTTCGGCCCCGGGCCCGTTCCCGGCGCTGACGGCGTCGCCGGACGTGTCGACGAGGAGGTCGGCCCGGGTCGTTCGGGGGGGTTCACCGCCGCCGGGTTCCCAGGTGAGGCTCACGTGCTCCGGTTCGAAGTCGGCACTTCGGAAACGGGCTTCCGTGCGGAGGGTCAGGTTCGAGATCCTCCGGCAGAGCGTCTCGAGCGGTTCCGCCATCCGATGGGGGAAGGTCGGCAGGACGTGCACGCGCCCGACGGACTCCGGTGGATTCGCCAGGTCGTTTTCCCGGAGCCATGCCGCGAAGGCGTGCGGGAAGCCGGGGTGCAGGGGCCGGGGTTCGGCGGCGTCCGGTTCGTACAGCCCGCAGATGGTATGCACCAGGGCGAGGGTCATGTTGCCGCCCGGGACGTCCTCCCGCTCCAGCAGCAGCGTGCGGGCGCCGCATCGGGCGGCCGTGATCCCGGCGGCGATGCCCGCCGCCCCGGCTCCGATCACCGCGACGTCGAAGGACCTATCCGAAGCGGAGGTCACCGACGAGGTCCTCCCGGATCTGGTTTCGGAACCGTTCTCCCTCCGATTCGTCCATGATGCCCGCCTGGTGTACGTGGGTGGCCTGAAGACACCCGCCGCGGTGGTTCCAGATCAGGCTGCTTCCCGGGGAGGGTGGAACCGAGGGGACGTGGTGGCCGTCCGTGACTCGCCCGCCCAGGAAGGACTCCAGGTCCGGCAGGAAATCCCCGGTGTAGGAGAAGAAGAACGAGGCCATCTCTCCGTCGAAGGGGCGCCGAATCATGCGCCGATAAAACGGGGTCGGCATCCAGCGAAGCGTATGCAGCGCCACGCCGGCGAGCCGCTCCACTTTCTCCCGAATCATCTCCCGGCGCTGACGGCGCAGGTGGTCGATGAGGGCGTCGAACTCGGGAACCACGTCGGCGGGCACCTGGAACCAGAGGAAGGAGACGTGGGTCCGGAAGATCGGGTTCGACCCGCCCCGCCGCATGTCCACCGGCACCGGGACCAGGTAGGCGCCCGGGGCGTCCCCCCGGGCTCGGTGAACCCGATGATGCGCACGCAGAGACACGGCGAGGTAGAACAGCATCGGGCGCATGGCCCCGGCGTATTGTTCGGCCCGCTCACGGATGGCCGGACCCCGATCCGGGAAGGACCAGCGGGTCCACGTCAGGTCCTGAGGCGTGTTCGAGAGCCCGCCGGCGAGGGAGCGGGGGGGCGGTTCGGCCCGATCGTTCATCCACCGGCCCCAGGTTCGGGTCAGGCGGAGGTGTTCCCCCCACGATTTGTCGTCCACGAGCCGCTCGAGGGGGCTTTCGGCGGTGTCGGTGAGCCGATCGGGGAACTCGTCCCCGGCGCTCCAGCGGCGCCAGGCCCGGGCCACCAGGCGCACGAACTCCTCGGATCCCACCCCGTCCAGGAGCATATGGGACCAGGTGAGCGCCAGCCGGGGTTCCTCCCGTCCCGGGAGGATGTCCACGTGGAAGTGGCGTCCTTCGGACAGATCGAAGCGATCGTTCAGGCGACCCCGGAAGGGCTGGGGGGGTTCGGCCGGGGAGTCCCCCTCGTCTTCGTGGAAGGAGACGACGGCGATCCCGGTGCGGTCCTCGGGGCGGCGGGGGAAGTAGGCGGGGACGCCCATTCCCCAGGGACGATCCACCCGGGCCGTCAGGAGGGGGACCGAACGGGCCAGCCGTCGGAAAAACGACCGCAGGGTTCCCGGCTCCGGGAGGGTCTTCACCGACAGGACGAGCTGGGACAGGTGACTGGCCCCGCTGTGGGTGAGCGTCTCCCGGTCCACGGCCCGCAGGAAACAGTCCGGACCGGTCAGGGGCAGCGGATCATTCCTCATGAAGGGCGTTTTCGATGCAGGAGGCCAGCGTGCGGACCGTCCGAAGGTGCTCCGGGGTCAAATATCGATCGTCCAGCCAGAGGCCGGTCTCCTCCTCCACGCGCAGAAGAAGCTGGGTCAGCCCGAGGGAGTCCAGCCCCGACTCCTCGAGGCTGCTGTCCGGGCCGAGTTCCCCGGAGGTTTCCAGAATTTCCTCCTCCAGGGTCTCCAGAAGCAGGGATTCGAGGGCGGGGCGGTCCCATTCCATGGCGGTGGATGTCCCGTCTGACCCGTTGAACGCGGTCGGCGATGCGGATGGTCTCGTTCGGTCAACTTCCCAGCGTCGAACGGCAGGTGATAAGGTATGAATCCTCCGGCGGGCCGCGTTGGATGAGCCGACGGCGTACCCGCGGAACGGCGAAAACGGCAATTTCTCCCGGGGAGCGGATCCGTTGGAAACCCAGTCTCCAGACGAGACATACGGTAAATCAGACCCCCCCTTCGGGCAAAGGTCTCCCGGTTTCTCCGGGGAGGATGATACCGAGGTCTCCGGCGGCTCTCGTCGGACGGGGGTGGACGTGGTGAGCGTGGAACGGATCCGGGGGCTTCTGCACCGCCACGGCGGCGCCTTTCTCGAACGGTTTTTCACCCCTCATGAGCGTCGGGCCTGCCGGGAGGCCCCCTCGCCCGCCCGTCGGGTGGCCCTCTTCTGGGCCATGCGTGAGGCGGGGTTCAAGGCGATCGGGGGAGGCCGCCTCTGGACGGATTACCGCGTCGATTTCCGGGGGGATCGCCCGGCGATGGACCCCGCATCGAGCCTCTACGAGCGGCCGGACGTGGACGTCCCGCCGCCGGCCGACTGGTGGACCCGCCTCGAGGGGACCGAGGAGTGGGTCCTCGTGGCGGCCGTGGCCATCTGGCCGGGTGCCGGGGCCCTTTCATCCCCCGATGGAGGGCTGCGCCATGGATCTTGACGGGCTCCGGGAACGTCTGGACGAGGACCAGGTTTCCACGGGGGACTCCGAGCTGGGCAGCCACGCGTCCGATTTTGGAACCCAGGGGGAGGAACACCCCCCGGAGGTGGTGATCTGGCCCGAATCCACCGAGGACGTCGCCCGGGTTCTCGAGGAGGCCCACCGCCAGAGGATCCCGGTGACCCCGTACGCCCTGGGCACCGGTCTGGAGGGCAACGCGGTTCCCGTGGAGGGCGGGATCAGCCTGGACATGACCCGGATGGACGACGTACTGGACCTTCGTCCCCGGGCCTTCCAGATCGACGTGCAGCCCGGCGTGGTCGGGTCCGACATCAACGAGGCGGCGGCCCGTCGAGGCCTGTTTTTTCCTCCGCTTCCCTCCTCGGGTGACATTTCGACCATCGGCGGGATGATCGCCAACGACGCCAGCGGCATGCATACCGTCAAATACGGCGAGGTCCAGGACTGGGTGCTGGAACTGGAGGCGGTGAGGGCGGACGGGTCGATCCTCGAAACGGGCTCCCGGGCCATCAAGAGCTCCAGCGGGTACAATTTCAAGGACCTTCTGGTGGGCAGCGAAGGCACCCTGGCCGTGGTCACCCGGGCCACCCTTCAGCTGGCCGGCCTGCCCGAGCAGAAGCGGGGCGGCCGCGCCCTGTTCGCGACCCTCGACGACGCCGCCTCGGCCATTTCGGACGCCGTCAGTTCCGGCGTCGACGTGGCCGCCATCGAACTCGTGGACGAGTTGAGTGCGACCATGGCCAACGATCACCTGGACCTTGACCTCCCGGACGTCCCGATGGTGTTCGTGGAGTTCCACGCCAACCACGGCATCGAGGAGGAGATCGGCTTCGCCCGGACCATCTTTCAGTCCCACGACCTCATCGAGTTCGAGATGGCCAGCGAAGAGGAGGAGATGGAGCGGCTCTGGCAGGCCCGCCGGGAGCTTGCGTTCGCGATCCTGGAGTACGACCCGGACCTGCTGCCCATCCACGCCGGGGACGTCACGGTGCCGATCGACCGCTACCCCGAGATCATTCGCTACACCGCTGAGCTGGGGGAACAGCACGACCTGTTGATTCCCTGCTTCGGGCACGGGGGCGACGGGAACCTGCATTATTCGGTCATGGTGGATCCCCACGACGAAGACCACGTGCGCCTCGGACGGGAGGTCTACGGGAAGGTCGTGCGGCGGGCCGTCGAACTGGGGGGGACCTCCACGGGGGAACACGGGATTGGGCTCGGCAAACGGCAGTACATGGAGCTCGAACACGGGACCGAGGGCGTTCGGGCCATGCGGTCCCTCAAGCAGGCCCTGGATCCCCGCGGCATCCTCAACCCCGGGAAGATTTTCCCGGACGGCCCCGAACCGGGGAGTCCGGGGGGGTGAGCCCGGTCGGTGGTGGAGCCGACCGGCTCGCTCGGTCCGCTCCCCGGGCGGCCCGGACCCTGCTGGGGGATCACCTGGTGCGCCGGACCGAGCAGGGAACCTGTCGGGTTCGAATCGTGGAGACCGAAGCCTACGCCGAGAACGACCCCGCCTCCCATTCCCACGGGGGACCCACGCCCCGATCCCGCGTGATGTTCGGCCCGCCCGGCCACTGGTACGTGTACCGCTGTTACGGGATTCACTGGATGCTCAACGCGGTCTGCGGCCCGGACGGAACCGGCGAGGCGGTCCTGATTCGAGCCGCCCAGCCCCTCGAGGGGACCTCCCTCATGCGGCAAAGGCGGGGACGCGAGAGGAACCTCCTGGACGGGCCCGGAAAACTGGCCGAGGCTCTCGCCGTGGACGATGAACTTCAGGGGGCCCCGATCAGGGCCGGAACCGGGCTTCACCTGGAGGGCCGTCAGGCACCTTCGGAGGTGTTCGCCGGCCCCCGGGTCGGGATTCAGGAGGCCCGTGAGCGCCCCTGGCGGTTTTTCATCGACAGCGAACACGTCTCGTCGACGCCTCTGAACGACCGGGCGAAACCCGTGGAATAACGGTGTCAGGGCCCCTTTAACTTGCAGGAAAGCCCCTTTATGACATAATTAATAGGTTTAGTCAGAAGAGGATCATGGACTGACAATTCGATCGTACCGTCGAGGACCGACAATTCAGGGTAAGACCACGGCGAGCGTGAACCGTCGACGGAGTTTGGCTTCACCGACTGCTTCCGACCCCTCGACACCACCGTCCCATACGCTTCTGGGGGGACACCTCCCGCGCGGGGGGGGTCCCGCCGTGCCGGAGGTGGGGTGGGATGGGTGCCCGTGGAGGCCCTGGCGGATGGTTCGCTCGGCGGGGAGGTGAGGACTCGTGACGGCGAAGGTGAGTCGACGTGAGGATCGTCTCTTCGAGGCCCTCCGTCCGGTGGTCGAACCGCTGGACGTGGCCCTGATCGACGTGGAGGTGCGCCAGGCGGACGGGGGTTCCCGGCTGCGGGTCGTCATCGACGACGCCGACGGGGTATCCACGGGCGCCTGTGAGCGGGTCAGCAGCCACGTGCGTCCGGTCCTGGACGTTGAGGCGCCGGGGGAGTACGACGAACTCGTGGTGACGTCCCCCGGTGTTCGGCGTCGGCTCCGGCGGGAGGGAGAGTACGATCGATTCACCGGGCGGGAGGTCGTCGTGACCTGCTACGCGCCCTACCGCGACCGCAAACAGTGGCGCGGAACCCTGGAGGGGGGCACGGAGGAGGGGATCCGGATCGATCCGGAGGACGCCGATTCGATCGAGATCCCGCATGATCGAGTGGCAAGCGTAAGACTCTACTTTGACGCGGAAGCGGCTCTGAAAAACGGAGGGCGCGATCGCTAATGGAGCAAATTATGAATCAGGAATTTTTCGAGGCGATGGAAGAGATCAAACGGGAGAAGTCCCTCGACGAAGACGTGGTCGTCGAGGCGCTTCGGGACGCGCTGACGCGCGCGGTCCGGCGCGATTTCGAGTTCCCCCCGGACGCCGAGATCCGGGTCGAGATCGACATTGAGGAGCAGCTTCTGGACGCCTACGTACGGAAGACCGTCGTCCCGGAGTCCGGGGACGGTCCCCTCGAGATCGACCTCGAGGGCGCGCGGCGGTTTTCCTCGGCCATCGAGGTGGGGGAGAGCCTCTGGTATCCCCTGAACCTGCAGCGGATGAGCCGGACGGCCACCCACACCGTCAAGCAGGCGATCGGGGAACGCATTCAGGGGGCCGTGGAGGATCGCCTGTACGAGAAGTACCGGGGTCAGAAGCTCGACCTGATCAACGGGGTGGTCCGGCGCATCGACGAGAAGACGGTGTACGTGGGGCTGGACGAGGAAGTGGAGGCGCTGCTTCCGTACCGTGAGCAGGTCGACATCGACGATTACCGGATGGGGAACCGGATGAAGTTCCTCATCGTCAAGGTGAGCCTGAAGGAGCGCGGGCTGATGGTGGTGGTCTCGCGAACCCACCCGGTCCTCATCGAACGGCTGTTCGAACTGCACATTCCCGAGGTCCACGACGGCCTTGTGGAGGTCGTGGAGGTGGCCCGGGAGGCCGGTACCCGTTCCAAGGTGGCCGTGCAGTGTCACGATCCGACCCTCGATCCGATCGGCACCTGCGTGGGTCCCAACAGTTCCCGGATCCAGTCGATCGTCGGGGAGATCAACGGTGAGAAGATCGACATCATCCCCTACGAGGAGGACCTCCGGGACTTCATCACCAACGCCCTCAGCCCGGCCGAGGTCAGCGAAGTGAACCTGAAGGAGGAGGAAGGCGTGGCGCAGGTGGTCGTGCCGGAGGATCAGCTTTCCCTGGCGATTGGCAAGGGGGGACAGAACGCCCGGCTGACGGCCAAGCTGACCGACTGGTCGATCGACATCTACAGCGAGCAGGAGTTTGCCGACATGCGCCGCGGGGCCGCTCGCGAGATGGTGGCCTCCATCTTCGAGGAGGACACCGAGGAGGAGGGCCCCTTCGAGCTGACGGACCTGGAGGGCGTGGGCCCCGGGCTGGCCGAGAATTTGCGCGAGGCCGGGCTGGAGACTCCTCCGGTGATCCTGGACGCCGGTGAGGAGGCCCTCACGGACGTGGAGGGCATCGGGGCCAGCACCGCCGAATCGATTCACGGTCAGGCCTCGGACCTCGTGGAGGAAAAGATCGAACAGGTCGAGGAGGGCGACGACTCCCGGATTCAGGCGGAGACCGCCGAGGAAGTCAAGCGCAGCCTCTTCGGGGACGAGGAGGAGCCGGTCGAGTCGGACGCGGGCGAACCCGAGGACGAGGACGTGGAGGACGAGGAAACGATCACCAGCGATTCCCCGCTCGTGTAACGAGGACCCTGAACATCACCAAGCCACGGGAGATTATTCATGCGAGTGTATGAACTGGCCGAGGAACTGGACGTCTCGAGCAGCGACTTGATGGAGACCCTTGAGTCCGAGTTCGACCTGGAGCTCTCCAGCCACATGAGCGGGGTCGACGAGGACACCGCATCGCTCGTGCGGGAGCTTTACCGGGAGGCGGACGAAGACGAGGACGCGGAAGAAGTCACGGACACGGAAGAGGACACCCGGGAGGAGGACGGAGGGACCGACGGAGCCGACGAGGCCCCCGAACCCGAGCCGGCGTCCGAGGGGGGCGAGGATCACGAGGAACCGGTGCGGGTCACCGTCCGGGGTGAGATGAGCCCGACGGAGCTGGCCGGCCAGCTGGACGCCGAACCCTCGGAGGTCGTCGGTTCCCTGGTCGAGGCCGGGATGATGGTCGAGGCCAACCAGCCGGTGGACCCGGACGCCCTCGAGGTGATCGCCGACGAGCTGGGGTTCGAACTCGTCCACGCCGAGGAGGAGGTCTCCCGGGACGGCCGGGAAGACCACGGGGTGGACCTGGAGGGCGTCCCGGAGGACGAACGGCAGTCCCGTCCGCCGGTCCTCACCGTGATGGGGCACGTTGACCACGGGAAAACTCAGCTGCTGGACACGATTCGCCGCACCGACGTGAGGGAGTCGGAGTCCGGCGGCATCACGCAGCACATCGGGGCCTACGAGGTGGAAACCCCCGAGGGGAACTTTGTGTTTGTCGACACGCCGGGCCACGAGGCCTTCACCGCCATGCGGGCCCGCGGGGCCGACGT
>CAZEBV010000019.1:3375-21387 GCA_964510695.1 uncultured bacterium | reverse complement strand
TCACCTACGAGATCCCGGGACACGTCGAGGAGTTGCGGTTCCAGCTGACGGGCGTAAAATTCGCTTTTGACGGTGCCCGTGGTGGCCATGACTCCGACCGTGCCGGTGCTGGTGGTCCGGGAGACTTCCTGGACCAGGTCCTCGTTGATGAGGCCGTGCAGACGAAGGTCCGGGTACCGGGACCGGGCCGGCTTCAGGGCCACGCTGGAGCTGATGTTGCAGGCCATCACGACGTGATCGCAGCCCTGCGCACGAAGGTACGCCACGGCCCCGAGGGCGAACTCGCGAACCTCGGCCAGGGGACGGTCCCCGTACGGACAGTGAGCGGTGTCCCCGAGGTAATAAAACCGGAAGGCGTCCAGCCGCTCGCGGGCCGATTCCAGCACGGTCAACCCGCCCACGCCCGAGTCGAAGAACCCGATCGTGCTCACGACGAACGCCCGGGGGGAAACACGGTTCAGGCCCCGCCTCCGGCCTCGAGGTCCCGGAGGAGCTCCCGCTGGGATTGCCCCAGAAGCGGATGCACGAAATCGGGGTTCAGTTCCACCAGGGGCTCCAGCACGAACCGCCGCCGGTGCAGGCGCGGATGGGGCAGGACGGGGTCGGAGGGATGCACGGCCCGACCCCAGTAAAGCAGGTCCAGGTCGATCACCCGGTCGGGGGAACCGTCGGTGCGGTCCCGGCCCAGACGCCCCTCCAGGTCCATCAGCCACTCGAGCGCCGCCCGGGGAACCCCCATCGGCAGCCCCCGCAGGCAGACCACCTGGTTCAGGAAAGGACGGTCGGTGTCCACGCCCACCGGCTCGGTTTCGCGGACCGAGGACGCCCGAAGCACCCCCGCCCGGGCCTGCAGGGCCCGTCGGGCCCTCGAGAGGTGACGGTGCCGGTCCCCCCGGTTGCTTCCCAGCCCCACGAACAGCGGCGCCTCGGATAGGCCCGTGCGAAGCGCGGTGGCACCCATGGTACTCGACCTACTTTCCGGAACGGCGTCCGCTGACGGGGCGCCCGGTCCCCTCAGAGTCCCAGAACGTCCCGCATGTTGTAGCGGCCCGCCGTGCGGCCGTGCACGAAACGGGCGGCACGAAGCGCCCCCCGGGCGAACGTCTCACGGCTCGAGGCCCGGTGGGTCAACTCCAGCCGCTCGCCGGCGCCGGCGAAAATCACGCTGTGGTCCCCCACGACGTCGCCTCCCCGAAGCGATGCGAGCCCGATCTCGTCCCGCGGACGCTCGCCCACGAAGCCCTCCCGACCGATCCGGGTCACGTCCTCGGCGTCCTGGTGGCGAACCGCCGCCACGCGATCCGCCAGAAGCGAGGCGGTTCCGCTGGGCGCATCCTCCTTGTGGCGGTGGTGCATCTCCAGGATCTCCACGTCGAACGCCTCGCCCAGCGTGCGGGTCGTCTCCTCCACCAGGCTCAAAAGCAGGTTGACGCCCACGCTCATGTTGGGAGCCTGCACCAGGGCCGTCTGTTCCGCGATCGCCTCGAGCAGCTGATGATCCTCCTCGCTCAGGCCGGTCGTCCCGATCACCAGCCGGGCTCCGGTCCCCCGGGCGGCCTCGAGGAAGGTGCGGGTGGCCTCGGGGCGGGTGAAGTCGATCAGGACCCGCCCCTCCGCCAGCACCCGGGCCGGGTCGGCCTGGACGGTGACGTCCGCCGGGGCTCCCTCGGCCACGTCCGAAAGGGCACGCCCCACCGCGTCGGCGCCCGCCCGCTCCAGGGCCCCGACCAGCCGGAACTCCTCCTCGGCCCCGACCAGCTCCAGCAGGGTCCGGCCCATGCGCCCCCCCACCCCGGCCAGCACCACGTCCACGGTCTCCTCCGAGTCAGGCATCGACCCGCACCCCCGCCTTTTTGAGCTCGGCGGCCAGCGGGTCACGAAGGTTCTCGGAAAGCGGGGTAAGCGGCAGCCTGAGCTCCTCCTCGCAGCGGCCCATCATGGCCAGGGCGGCCTTGACGGGGATCGGGTTGGACTCCCAGAACATCGCCCGGATGAGGGGCAGAAGCTCCTGGTGCTCCTTCTGGGCCTGCATGGGGTTCCCCTTGCTCCACTGCGTCACCAGCCGATGGACCCGTTCGGGCACCACGTTCCCCACCACCGAGATGACCCCGCATCCCCCCACGGACAGCAGGGGGAGGGTCGAGGCGTCGTCGCCGCTGAGCACCGCGAAATCATCGGGCACCCGACGGCAGATCTCGGCGACCTGAGCCAGGTCCCCGGAGGCTTCCTTGATGCCCACGATGTGCTCGCGGTCCGCCAGCCGGGCGACCGTCTCCGGCTCGAGGTTCACCCCGGTGCGGGCGGGGACGTTGTAGAGGACCAGGTCCATCTCCACGGTCCCGGCGATCTTCTCGAAGTGTTTTCGCATCCCGTCCTGGGGGGGAAGGTTGTAGTAGGGGGTAATGACGAGCGCCGCGCGGCAGCCCGCGTCCCGGGCGAACCGGGTGAGCCGGATGGCCTCGTGGGTGCTGTTGGACCCCGTCCCCGCCACCACCGGCACCTCCGAGGCCTCGTCGGTCACCACCTCGATCACGTGCTCGTGTTCCTCGTAGCTCAGCGTCGCCGACTCGCCGGTGGTCCCGCAGGGAACCAGCACGTCGGTGCCCGCCTGCTCGTGCCAGCGCACGAGCCGACGAAGCGCCCGGTCGTCCACGCGGTCGTTGGTCATCGGGGTGACCAGGGCCACCATCGCTCCGTCCAGCATGGTCCCTCACACTCCATTCCGTACCGCCGGTGCGAACGCGTCCGGGCCGCACGGCGGAAAGTAGAACCCTCGCCGGGAGGACCCCGGGTTAACCGTCCGGCATCAGCTTACCTTGCGGGCCGGGGCCCTACCGGAACACCTCCGTTCAAACGGGTTGAGAGGGCCGCTCCCCCCTCCAGAGCGCCCCGTAATCCTCCCGTTCCCGCACCCGCTCGGCCCGGTCCCCGTCCACCAGAACCTCGGCCGGACGGGGGAACCCGTTGTACTGGGACGCCATGACGAAACCGTAGGCGCCCGCGCTCATGACGGCCAGGTAGTCCCCGGCCCGGGGACGGGGAAGCTCGCGGTCCTTGCCGAGGTAATCGCCGGTCTCGCAGACCGGCCCCACCACGTCCGCGGTCAGCGGGTCGGCCTTTCGCCGCGTGACCGGCCTGACCTCGTGGTAGGCATCGTACATGGCCGGACGCACCAGGGCGTTCATCCCCCCGTCCACCACGATGAAATTCCGGTCCACGGACTCCTTCACGTACTCGACCCGCGTCACGAAGGCCCCGGCGTTCCCGGTCAGGTAGCGGCCGGGTTCGACGATCAGGGTGACGCCGTCGGGCAGCTCCGGCAGGACGACCCCGGCCCAGTCCCCCGGCGTGAGCGGCTCCTCGTCCCGGTAACGAATCCCCAGTCCGCCCCCGAGGTTCAGCGTCTTTACGTCCAGGCCTTCTGCCCGCAGATCCTCCGTGAGATCGGCCGCCACCCGGGCCAGGTTCCGGAAGGGTTCCCGGTCGGTAATCTGGGATCCGATGTGGAACTGAAGCCCCCGAAACGTCAGGTGCCCCGCCCCCTCCGCCTCCCGGGCGAGCGACTCGACCCGACCGATCGGGACCCCGAACTTCGTCTCCTTCTTGCCGGTGCTGATTTTGTCGTGGGTGCGCGGATCCACGTCGGGGTTCACCCGCAGGGCCACGGGAGCCGTACGACCCAGCTCGGCGGCCACGTCCTCCAGGCGGCTTAGCTCCGGACGGGACTCCACGTTGAAACAGAAAACCCCGGCCTCCAGGGCGGCCCGCATCTCCTCGCGGGTCTTGCCGACGCCCGCGAAGACGACCTCCCCGGGGTCCCCCCCCGCCTCGAGCACCCGTGCCAGTTCACCGCCGGACACGATGTCGAACCCGCAGCCCGCGCCGGCCAGACGCTCCAGCAGGCTCAGGTTGCCGTTGCTCTTGACGGCGAAGCAGATCCTGTGGTCGACGGCGGAGAGTGCCTCCTCGAAGGCCCGGTGGCGATCCAGCACGTGGTTGACCCCGTAGACGTACAGCGGGGTGCCGTGCTCGTCCGCCAGCTCTCGGAGGGAGCGGCCCTCACAGTACAGTTCACCGTCCCGGCGCGTAAACGTGTCGTTCACGTCGAATCCTCCGTTTCGTCGGGGGTCTCGTCGGTGCCTTCGTCCAGGTCGTGGTCCACCAGCCAGGCGTGGGCCCGGTCGAACTGCTGCTTGAGCGCGGAGGGGCCCGTGCCGCCCGGCAGCTCCCGCCGCCGGGAACTTTCGTCCGGGTCCATCAGTTCGAAGATGCCGGGGTCGAACCGGGCGTCGACCTCCTGGTAGACGTCCAGGGAAAGCTCACGAAGACTCACGTCCTTCTCCAGGGCCCGCTGAACCACCCGACGGACCGTCTCGTGGGCCTCCCGGAACGGGACCCCCTTGCGCACCAGATGGTCGGCCAGGTCGGTGGCTTCCAGGTACCCCACCGAAAGGGCGGCGTCCATAGCCTCCTCGTCGAAGTGGACCGTGTCCACCATGCCCGTCAGCACGGGCAGCCAGGCCGAGACGGAATCCACCGCCGTGAAGAGGTGGTGTTTGTCCTCCTGAAGGTCGCGATTGTAGGCCATGGGCTGACCCTTCAGCACGGTGAGCAGGCCCTGCAGGCTGCCGTGAAGCCGGCCGGCGTGGCCCCGGATCAACTCCGCCGCGTCCGGGTTGACCTTCTGGGGCATAATGCTGCTTCCGGTCGTGAAGGCCTCGTCCAGCCGGCAGAACCCGAAGGGCGGCGAGGACCAGAGGACCCAGTCCTCACACAGACGGGAGGCATGGGTTCCCATCTGGGCCAGGGCGTGGAGGACATCCACCATGAAATCCCGCTCGGACACCGCGTCCAGGCTGTTCTCGCTGATTCGAGAAAACCCGAGCTCCCGGGCTAAAAACTCCCGATCCACCTCGACGCCCGACCCCGCCAGGGCCCCGCTGCCCAGGGGAAGAACGTCCACGCGGCGCCGGGCCTCCCGCAGCCGCTCGACGTCCCGCTGGAACTTAAAAAAAAACGCCATGAGGTAGTGGCCCAGCCGAAGCGGCTGGGCGGGCTGCAGGTGAGTGTAGCCCGGCAAGAACACGTCCCGGTGTTCCCGGGCCCGACCCAGGAGCGTCCGAAGCAGCTCGCCGACCCCCCGTTCGACCTCCTCCAGCACGTCCAGGAGGTACAGCTTCACGTCCACCAGGACCTGGTCGTTGCGGGAGCGTCCGAAGTGAAGCCGGGCCCCGGTCTCGCCCAGGCGATCGATCAGCAGGGATTCGAGGTTCATGTGAATGTCCTCGAGCTCGGGATCCAGCTCGAGTTCCCCGGCCTCCAGCTGGTCCTGGATCTCACGGAGGGCGTCCCGGATGGACTCGAAATCGTCGTGGGAGAGGGCGCCGGCGTGGGCCAGGGCCTCCGCCCAGACGATCGAGGCCTCCACGTCGTAGGGCATCAGCCGGCGGTCCAGGTCCAGGGACCCGGAGAAACGAAGCATCGCGGCGTCCGGGTCCGATTCGTCGTCCGTTCGCCAGAGACTCATGGGGTGTCGGACCGGCGGCCCTCCACCTCCAGCGGCAGACCCCACAGCCGCACGAACCCCCGGGAGAGGGACTGGTCGAAGACGTCCTCCTCGCCGTAGGTGGCGAGGTCGTGCTCGTAGAGGGACCGGGGGCTGCGGCGTCCGTTCACGGTGGCGCTGCCCTTGAAGAGTTTCAGACGAACCTCCCCGGTGACGTCCGCCTGGGCCTCCTCCACGAACGCGTCGAGCGACCGCCTCAGGGGGGAGAACCACTGCCCGTTGTAGACCAGCTCCCCGTAGCTGAGCGCCACGCGCTGAAGTCGATGGTAGAGGTCCCGCTCCACCACGAGGTCCATCAGAGCCCGGTGGGCCGGATACAGAACGTCGGCCGCCGGGGCCTCGTAAATCTCGCGCGATTTCAACCCCACCAGACGGTTCTCGACCATGTCAACGCGCCCGATGCCGTGCCGACCGGCCCGCTCGTTAAGAACGTCGATGAGCTCCTCCAGGGGCATCGCCTCCCCGTCCAGGGCCACGGGGCACCCCGCCTCGAACTCAACCACGATCTCCTCGGGTTCGTCCGGCGCGTCCTCGGGGGATCGGGTCAGCCGGTAAATTTCCTCGGGCGGGGCGGCCCAGGGATCCTCGAGGGGACCGCATTCGATGCTGATTCCCCAGAGGTTGCGATCGTAGCTGTAGGGGCTCTCCTCGGTGGCCTCGACCGGAATGCCGTGCTCCCGGGCGTAGTCGATCTCGTCCCCCCGGGTTTCGAGATCCCACTCCCGGATCGGGGCCAGGATCTCGATCTCGTCGTCCAAGGCGCGCGCGGAGACCTCGAAGCGCACCTGGTCGTTGCCCTTGCCGGTGCTGCCGTGGGCGATGGCGTCGGCCCCGTACTCGTGGGCCACGTCGATCAGGTGGCGGCTGATCAGGGGGCGCCCCAGGGCCGTCGCAAGACGATAGCCGTTCTCGTATTCGGCCTGGGCCTTCAACCCCGGCAGGACGAACTCCCGGGCGAACTCCCGCCGCAGGTCCCGGATGACCACGTCCGTGGCTCCCGCCTCCCGGGCCCGCGAACGCAGGGGCTCGAGGTCCTCCTTCTGCCCGAGGTCCGCGGAAAACGCGATGACCTCGCAGTCGTAGTGATTCCCGAGCCAGTGGACGATCACGGACGTATCCAGCCCGCCGCTGTAGGCGAGCACCACCCGATCGACGTCCCGCTGTGTCGTCATCGTCATCCTCCCTCGCAGTCGCAGTTCGCCGCTGAAACCCCGGCCGTTCCGCTGGAATCCTCAGGCCAAGAGGGTAACCCGTTTCTCGTCGGATCCCAGCAGGGCCGCCAGCAGGGCTTTCTGAACGTGCAGTCGATTCTCCGCCTGGTCGAAGACGATCGCACGGGAACCGTCCATGACCCGGTCCGTGATCTCCTCCCCCCGGTGGGCCGGGAGGCAGTGCATCACCCGCACCCCGTCGGGCGCGTGTTCGAGCAGTGCCTCGTTGACCTGGTAGTCCTCGAACGCCCGCCGACGCCGCTCGGCGTCCTCCTCGTCCCCCATGCTGGCCCAGACGTCCGTGTAGACGAAGTCGGACCCCCGAACGGCCTCGGTCGGATCCTCGACCCACTCGAGGTCGGCCCCCTCCCGGGCGAGCTCCTCCATTCGTTCCCCGGAGGGACGATACGCCGGCGGGGTGGAGACCCGCAGGGGCATCCCGACGAGCGCGGCGGCTTCCATCAGGCTCCGACAGACGTTGTTCCCGTCCCCCACGTAGGCCATGCGGGCCTCCCGCGGCGGACCGTAGGACCGAACGGTGTAAAGGTCCGCCAGAGCCTGACAGGGGTGGGCCCCGTCGGTCAGGGCGTTGACCACGGGCACCGAGGCCGCCTCCGCCAGGGCCGCCAGACGCTGGTGCTCGAAGGTCCGGCAGACGATTCCACACACGTACCGTGATAGGGTCCGGGCCGTGTCACGAATCGTTTCCCCACGTTTGAGCTGGACGTCGTCCGAACTCAGGAACATGCTGGCTCCGCCCAGCTGATGGACCGCCACGCTGAAGGACACGCGGGTGCGGGTCGAGGGTTTCTCGAACAGCATGGCGACCTCCCGGTCCTCCAGGAGGTCCACCCGCCGGCCCCGCAGCGCATCGGCCAGCTCGAAGAGGGCCTCGAGCTGATCGACCGTCAGGTCCCGCAGCGTGAGGAAGTCGGACGGAGCAGCCTCGAGCGGGTCCATTTCAGCCACCTCGGAGGAGGGTTCCCGGGACGCTACCAGCGGTTGCGCAGGGACCGAAGGGCGTGGAAAACGGCCCGTTCGTCGGCGTCGGGCCCGAGGTCGGGCAGACGACGAACGATCCCGGGATCCTCGAGCCGAAAAAACGGATTGTAGGTCGCCTCCTCGCCCAGCGTGGACGCCGGTTCGAGCCCGCGCTGTTTTCGGTCCTTCACCTGCTCGAGCTTGTTCCGGGCCGCCTCGTTGTCCGGGTCACGGTCGAGGGCGAACCGCAGGTTTCGCTCGGCGTAGTCGTGGCCCGGGTAAACCGTAAGCTCGTCGTCCAGGGGCCGAAGGCGATCCCGGAACGTCTCGAAGAGCCGGTCGGTGTCCCCGCCGAACGTCGGGTTTCCGCACCCGGCCAGAAACAGCGTGTCCCCGCTCAAAAGGGCCTCCTCCGTCACCAAACAGAGGCTGCCGGGCGTATGTCCCGGGGTGTGAATCACCCGGAGGGCCTCCTCGCCCAGGGAGAGTTCCTCCCCGTCCTCCAGGACCCGATCAACCCCGTCCAGACTCCGCCTCGCCGCCGGATGACACAACACCTCGACCCCTTCCTCACGACGGAACGTCTCGTTGGCGGACGTGTGGTCGCCGTGAGCGTGCGTGCTGACGAGCCGGGTGGGGGTCAGGGAACGGTCCCGGAGGAACGACCGGATCGGACCAGGGGCCACCGGATCGAAGAGGAGAACCTCGTCGGTTCCGTTCCGCTGAATGACGTAGGCGTAATTATCGCCCGACGGCGCGCGAAACTGCCGGACCGTCACCGGGACGAACCCGCCTCCGCGGGGGGGAGGAGCGGATCGAACCGATCAGTCGCCGCGGTCGTTGGACAGAAGCTCCAGGGCTTCCTGGGGGTTGGCCAGCCGGATGATCATCATGCCCTTCTGCTGGGCGGGGCTGGCGGTGCAGTAAGCGTATTCGATGTTGATGTCGTGCTCGGCAAGCTGCCCGGCGAGCTCGGAAAGGGCCCCGGGCTTGTTCTCCAGGTCCACGGTGAGCACGTCGTTCTCCACCACCAGGAGGTTCTGATCCTCCAGCCGGTGGATCGCTTCGCCGGGCTTGTCGACGAGCATCCGGACCACGGCGTGATCCACCGTGTCGGACACCGTCATCGCCAGGATGTTGATGTTTTCCTTCTGAAGCCCGCTGGTGACGTCGGCGAGCGTGCCCGGTTTGTTCTCGAGGAAAATCGATATCTGTTTGCGAATGTCCGTCATGGGAACCACATCCCTCCTGAAAGATGGTTGTGAATATAAATGTCCCCCTGCCCGGATGGCAAGGTTCGACCCCCCGACGGCGACGTTAACCGGACAGCATCGTCCAGAAGAGCAGGAGGCTGAGTCCGTTCTGGCAGGCGTGCATGACCACCACGACGAGCAGCGATCCGCTTCGATCATACCACCGGGCCAGCACCCACCCCAGCACCCAGAGGGGGAACACCACCAGCGGATCGAAGTGGACCAGCGCGAAGACCCCTCCGCTGATGACCGCCGCGGCCCCGCGGGAGGTCCACTCCGAGATCATCCGATGCACCAGCCCGCGGAAGAACAGCTCCTCGGCCAGGGGGGCCCCCACCAGGACCAGCACGAGCACGACCGCCTTCTGGACCGGGGTGGTGGCGGTCGAGAGGAACTGCAGGGCCCGGGGCGTTCCGTCGGCGAGGCCGACGAACCGCAGCAAAAACAGGTTGAGGACCATCGCGAGGAGGATCAGCGGATACACGCGAAGGTACCCGAGGATCCCCCACCTGAACGGGGGGGTCCAGCGGCGGTGGGTCCCCCTGCCGAACCGGGGGAGGGCGCCGGGCCATCGCCCCCAGAGCACCAGCCCCGCCAGAAGGAACACGGCCTGAAGGGAGGCCGATCCGCCCGCCACGAGGGCAAACCGGGAAACGTCAAGGTGAGCGGCCAGCCGGGTGATCCCGGCCGAGGTGCCCACGGCGACCATCACCCAGAGGCCGACGCCGGCCAGACCAGCAAGCCCCAGCCGACGCGCCGGTTCGACGGGCCGGGGCCCGGCCGCTTTGGCCGGATCGACCAGGACGTTGGCCCCCAGGCCCAGCAGAAGAACCGAGCTCACCACGAGCAGCCCGACACCCCCGCCCGGAAGGCCCAGCCCGTCGGGGGACACCGTCACCGGCTGCCCGGGTTCCTCCGGGGCGGGGACCACCAGGAAGGCCGCCGAGGCGAGCAGCATCATCGCCAGTCCGATCAACAGCCATTCGCGCAACGGCATGCCTCCCGCTTTATCCGATTCCGACATCCGTTTTTGGGCGTTCGAACGCGTCCGGGTGAAATCCCCGCCGATCCGGGAGGGGCTCCCCGCGGACGCAGCATTTGTTACACTGCTCCGTCCTTCGGGACATCGAACGAATCCTCACCGTACACCAGTACGGAGGCAAGACCCATGGTTGATCCGCGCATCGTGCTGACGGGTTTCAAAGAGTGGAGCGCCGTCATCCGGGCCCTGGAGAAGGGCGATCAGACCTGTTTGATCCGAAAGGGCCCCCGGGACGAGAACCCCTTCGATCTGTCCCACCGCCGGTTCTGGTTGATTCCGACCTTCCGCCACCAGTCCGAGGAGAGCCTCCAGCCGATCTACCGGAAGCACCTGGAGGAAACCGAGGCCGAACGGGAGGATCACGCCGAGAACGAGGTTCGCCTCCAGAGCTGGGTCGAGGCCCGGGCCCTGATCTCGATCCGGAAGATGGAGCGGCTGAACTGGCTGACCGACCACACCGTGTACTCGCCGCGCTGCCTGCAGACTCGCTTTCAGTTCCAGGCCGGGGAGTGCCTTCACCTTTTGATCGTTCGGGCCTATTCGCTGCCCGACCCGCGCTTCCTGGAGAAACGACCCGAATACGAAACCTGCACGAATCGGGGCGGGGACCGCTGGGTGGAGCTTCGCCAGCGAATTCCCCTCCAGACCGACAACCCCGCCCTGTCCGACGAGGCGTTCGAATCCCGAAAACAGGCGATTCGCGAGCGGTTCGTCCAGGAGGGGGACGCTCGTCCGAGACCCCTCCTTTTCTGACGGCGTCCGCACCCTCCCGCCCCGCGTCCTCGAGGTTCCCACCCACCGTTCCCGGAGGCGTTGGTAGAGCCGATGACCCTTGAAACGCCGCGCCTGATCGAGTCCCTGCGCACCGCCGACCCCTACGACCACGACGTCGGGGACGTCCGAATGCTTCAGACTCACATCTCGTGGATTCTCCTCACCGGCCCCTTCGCCTACAAAATCAAGAAACCCGTGGACCTGGGGTTCGTCGACTACACCGACCTCGAGCGCCGCGAGCACTTCTGCCGGGAGGAAATCCGTCTCAACCAGCGGCTGGCCCCGGACCTCTACCGCTCGGTGGTGCCGATCACCGGGTCCCCCGAGGCCCCCCGGATGGACGGCGACGGAGAACCGTTCGAGTACGCCGTGAAAATGGTCCAGTTCGATCAGGAGGACCTCCTCTCGCGGAAACTCGAGCGGGGGGAGCTGACCGCGGATCCCCTGGACGAGCTGGGGCGCATCGCGGCCGATTTCCACGACCGGATCCCCGTGGCGGACCCCGAGGACGGCTACGCCACCCCGGAGGCCATTCGCCGGGAGACCGTGGCCAACTTCGACGACCCCCTCCAGCAGGTGGAGGATCCCGGTCTTCGGGATCGACTCGAATCCCTGCGTGAATGGAGCCGCACGACCCACGAGCGGCTCGAGGACCGGTTCTCCGAGCGTCTCCGTGACGGTTACGTGCGAGAATGCCACGGCGACATGCACCTGGAGAACATGCTCATGTACGAGGGACGCCCCACGATCTTCGACTGCATCGAGTTCAACGATGATTTCCGGTGGATCGACGTCATGAACGAAGTGGCGTTCGTTCTCATGGACCTCGAAAGCCGTGACCGTCCCGACCTGGCGGCCCGCTTTCTCGACCGATACCTCAGGGAAAGCGGAGATTACGGCGGGCTGGACACCCTGCGCTACTACAAGGCCTACCGGGCGATGGTCCGGGTGAAAGTGAACTTCCTCCAGCTCAAGACCGCCGACCTCTCCCAGGAGGAGAAAACGGCCACGAAGGAGGCCTTCGAGCGCTACCTGTCCCTGGCGGAATCCTACCGTGACGCGCCCCCCCCGCGCCTGATCATCACCCACGGGCTCTCCGGAAGCGGGAAAACCACGGTGACCGGTCGGCTGCTCGAGGCGCTGGGAGCGGTGCGTCTGCGCTCCGACGTGGAGCGCAAGCGGCTGGCGGGTCTGGACCCGGACGAGGCCAGCGGCTCGGACCTCGACGAGGGCCTCTACTCGGCGGGGATGACGGACCGGACCTACGAGCGACTGCGCGAGCTGGCCGGGACGGTGCTGTCGGCCGGATACCCCACCATCGTGGACGCCACGTTCCTGGATCGAGAACGCCGCAGGGCCCTCCGGGAACTCGCCGACCGGCGGGAGGTCCCCTTCCGGATCGTAAGCTGCCGCGCTCCCGAGGACGTGCTTCGGGAGCGGGTGGCCCGGCGTGACGAGGAGGCGTCGGTCTCCGAGGCCGGCGTCGACGTGCTCGAGAATCAGCTGGAGGACCGGGACCCCCTCGGTGACGACGAACGGGAACACGCAATCCGCGTGGACACCACCGAACCCCTCGACCGGGAGGAGCTGGTTGAGCGTCTGAACGACGGCGACTGACCCGCCTCTCCTTTCACGGGTCGACCCCGCGGGAGGCCCGGACCCGCGTGATATACTGAACCCGTTCGACCCCGACGTTACCCTGCAGCCCGGGCGAAGCGCGGACACGGCCAAACTTTCCGACCGGGAGCGGGTCATCCATGTCCACCCGGGACCCCGCCGAACGGACGATCCGACGCTCGGAAGCCCGACGCCAGACCGACGCGACCTTCACCCACGGGAACCGTCTGACCGTCTACTCGAGCGGCTCCGAACTGTACCCCCGGATGCTCCAGTGCATCCGGAACGCCCGCGAGGCGGTGAACATGGAAATCTACATCTTCCGGGAGGACGCCGTCGGCGAACGGTTCGTCGAGGCCCTCAGCGAGGCCGCCCGACGCGGGGTGACGGTGCGGTTCATCCGGGACGCCTGGGGCAGTTTCACCTTTCCGTCCCACTTCCTCGACACCATGGAGGAAGCCGGGGTCAACATCATCCGCTACCGCCCCATCAGCCCGTTCACGGGTCGCTGGGGCTGGCGGCGGCGGGACCACCGAAAACTGCTGAGCATCGACCGCGAGATCGGGTTCGTCGGCGGCATCAACGTCGGCCGGGAATACCTCGCCCGGGTCGACGGGGGCATGGGCATCCGGGACACTCACTTCGAGGTGCGGGGACCGGCCGTCCTGCAGATCAACGACATCTTCAGCTACAACTGGCAGAACCACCACCACGCTCGGGACGAATACCTCACGGAGGACCCCGGATCCGAAGCGTCGGGGTCCTGCGGATGCGGTCCCGACGAAAGCTGCGCCCGGATCGTGGGGGGACGCTGGCGCCAGAAGAACAACATCCTCGAGGAATACCTCAACCACATCCGCCGGGCCCGCGACCGCATCCGTCTGACCCAGGCGTATTTTCTGCCCAACCGGGACGTGCTCGAGGCCCTTTACGAGGCGCGAAAACGCGGGTGTCGGGTGCAGCTTCTGGTTCCCGGCCGCAGCGACGTGCCGCCCGTCCAGTACGGCACTCGCTACCTCTACGAGGACCTCCTCGATCACGGGGTGGAGGTGTTCGAGTACATGGAAGCCTCCCTGCACGCGAAAACCGCCATCATCGACGACCAGTGGGTGCTGGGCGGGACCTTCAACTTCGACTACCAGAGCATCTTCCACAACCTGGAGGTCAACCTGACGGTGGACAGCGAGGACTTCGCCGCGGAGATGAACGAGGTGTTCGAGGACGATCTCGCCGAAAGCCGTCGGGTCACCCGGGATCAGCTTCACGAGTGGTCGCTGTACGAACGGTTCCTGGCCCGGACGTGGTATCACCTTCGCTGGGCCCTCTAGCCGGCTCCCTTTCGACGGGCCGACAGGATATACTTTGGGGCCCGACGAGGTCGCTCGTGTCGGGAACCGACGCACGAAGGGACGTCCGTTCGTGGCTCTTTTTCAACGGAAGTACCTCTGGCTTTCGCTGCTCCTGCTGACGGGCGGCGTGCTGCTGCCCCAGCCCGCCCACGCCTGGGGTCCGGCGGTGCACTTCCACCTGGCGGGACGGCTTCTGGAGATGGGGTTGATGGCCGGGGCGCTGGCCGAGGTGCTCCTGCGCCACCGTCCCTCCTTCCTCTACGGGAGCGTGGTCGCCGACGTCGTGCTCGGGAAGGACTTCGTGGAGGACGAACACCACAGCCACAACTGGAGCATGGCCCGGGACCTGCGGGAAGCCGCGTCCTCCGACCGTGAACACGCCTTCGCCGCCGGCGTCTGGATGCACCTCGCCGCCGACACCCTGGCCCACAACAACTTTGTTCCCCACCACCACGAACAGAGCATCGCCCACGAACGGCTGAGTCACGTCTACTGGGAAATCCGGGCCGAAAACTGGGTGCCCGGTCCCCAGCGTCGGGAACTCAAGGACCTCCTGCAGGAGGACTTCGAACGGGAGGAACAGCTGCTCGAGAGCACGATCGCCGCCTCCCTGCTTCCCTTCCCCGTCAACTGGGCCGTCTTCAAGGGGCTGCTTCGCGTGGCGGCCCTCGAACCCTGGCATCACCTTTCCCGTCTTCCGTCCCGCGTCACCCGCCGGCCCCTCCCCTCCCGCACCCGGGAAAGCTACCTGGAGGTCAGCGTGCGGCGAATGGCCGGCTCGATGGGGGACGACGAAACCCGGGAGCGCATCCTGGCGATGGATCCCACCGGCGGCTCCTGAGGGCCGGAGGCCCGATAAGGCCTGTTTCCGGGTTGAACCCCTGATCTCCCGGACACCGTGGGATCTCCCCCCTGAAGCCCTCCACGCTTCCCCGGTGGAACGGCGACCTTCACCGGTCCGGACCCGACCTCTAACCGGAGAACCTGCTCCTTGACGGGAAAGGACCGAGGTGGGGGTAGGGGGGGATTGACGCGGGTTGACCGCAGAACGTCTCGCCCATTGTTAGCGAGGGACGTCCCTCGCCTGTCGTCCTTCGGACCCCCGAGTTTCGACCCCGGACCCCGCTTCGCGGTGGGACCCCGTCCCCGGCCGCTTCGGGGGGGTTAACCCCCCTCAGAGCCGCAGGCTCATCTCCAGCTCGACTCGACCCGACTCGGTTCGCTCGAAACCCACCCCTTCGTAGAGCTGGATCGCCGCCCGATTCCAGCGTTCCACCGTCAGCCAGACCTTCTCGACGCCTTCCTCCCGGGCCTCCCCCAGGAGGTGCTCCACGAGCGCCGTTCCGATCCCCGCGCCCTGATACGGCCGAAGCACGAAGATCGCCAGTTCCCAGCCCCCCTCCCCGTCCGGCACGAGCGTGGCGTGCCCCACCACCTTCTCCCCGTGCCAGGCCACCACGTTGATCCCGTCCATGAGGGTCTCGAGCCACTCCCGGATGGCCGGCTCCCGGAAGGGAGGAATCCCCTGGGCTCGATCCTCCGGCCGGAACGCCCGGTACATCGTCACCAGTTCCTCGAAGGCGTCCCCGTCGGTTCTCAGCTCGATGCGGCGGTCCTGGGCGTCCTCGAAGGAATGGGGAGGGCGAGGAAACGGGTCCGCCGACTCGCTGGGGTAGGGGCGATCGGAGGCCGACGTCATCGCACGAGGGTCACCGACACGCGGGAGTTCAGGAGCACGAACTCCGCGATGTGTCCCACCCAGAACTTGCCCATGGGACTGCGGTGTCCACCCCCCAGCACGATCCGATCGTAATCCTCCGTTTCGGCCTCCTCGACCAGGGTGGCCGCCGGATGGCCCGTCAGGTGGATCACGGGCAGGTCCATCCCGTGCTCCCGGGCGGCCTCGTTCGCTCGCTGCTGGATCTCCTGAACCGTCAGGTCCGTCTCCGGGTTGTCCAGCACGGCGACGGTGAGGTCGTCCCCGGCGGACTTCGCCCGCACGAGGGTCTCCTCGAGCGCACGGAAGGAATCCTCCGTGCCACCGATCCCCAGCAGAATCTTCACGGGAACGGCCTCCCGACCCGGGCTGGTCGAGGCGATCCTAACGGATCGCCTCGATCATGGCGTCCTCGTCCGGGAACTCCCCGGTATCGAGCTTGGAATAAATCTGCTCGCCGTCCACGAAGAGCTCGAAGGCTCCCCCGGAACCGGGTTCGAGCACGAACTCGTCGACCGGCTGCTTGAACTCCGTCAGCACCGTTTCCGCCAGACTGGCGGCTTCGTCCTCGTAGTCTCAGGCGGTGCAGTAAACGAGCTTGATCTCCACGGTCGTTCGCCTCCCGATGCGGAAATTAAAATCCGTCCCTTCATTCTAGCGCTGAAACACCGCCCGCCGAAACCCGCTCCCGTCGCCCGGCTGACATCACCGCGTGAGGACCAGCCCGAGCGCCTCCCGTTCGGCCCGACGGCGGCGTTTTTCGGGCCAGCGGCCGTCCTCCTTCGGTTGATCGTCCCGGGGGCCGGCGTCCCGTCCGAAGAGGCTGCCCTGTCCGCTGGCCCGCTCCCGGTACCGGCGATCCCCCAGGTCCAGCCAGTCCTCCGCGGCGTCGATCAGCGCCCCGCGCGGCACGTCGAAGTCGTCCAGACATCCCCCGGCCGCCAGGGCCTGAAAGGCTCGGGGACCCAGCCGGTCCGGGGGAACCCGCGAAACGAAATCCACGGCGTCCTCGAAGGCCCGTTCCTCCCGGGCCTCCCGGATGGCCGCGGCCCGGGCCATCCCCCCGTGCTTGACCGCCACCAGGCCGTACCGCACGCTGTTCCCCTCCACGGTGAAGACGGGATCCGAGCGCTGCACGGAGGGCGGCCTGAGAGGGACCTCGTCCTCCCCCATGGCCTCGGCCACCCGGGCCACACGGTCGCGATCGTCGCTCTTGAGGCTCATCAAAGCGGCGTAAAACTCGGGCGTAAAATGAGCCTTGAGGAACGCGGTCTGGTAGGTGATCTCCCCGTACGCCGCGCTGTGGGAGCGGTTGAACCCGTACTCCGCGAACCGGGCGAGTTGATCGAACAGGTCCCGGGCCCACCCCTCATCGTATCCGTTCTCACGGGCCCCCCGGACGAACCGCCGCTGCTGATCCTCCATGAGGGACGAGTCCTTTTTTCCCATGGCCTTGCGCATGGCGTCGGCCCGGGCCCACGAGAACCCGCCGATCCGCCGGGCGATGGCCATGACCTGCTCCTGGTAAATCACGAGGCCGTAGGTGTCCTCCAGCACCGCCTCGAGGTCCTCGTGCGGGTACTCCACCGGTTCCTCCCCGGCCCGCCGCCGGAGGTAGGCCTCCTGGTACTGGGCCGGTCCGGGACGATTCAGGGCAATGCAGTCCACGATTTCGCGCCGGGATCCCGGGCGCATCCGTCGGGCGAGTTCCCGTCCGCTCCTGGACTCGAACTGGAAGACCCCCTCCAGCGAGCCCTCCGCGAACAGAGGAAGGGTGGCGGGATCCTCGTCCGGGAGGGAATCGAGGTCCGGACGCCGTTTTTCGGGCACCCTCTCGAGGGTGCGATCCAGCAGGGTGAGCGTGGTCAGCCCGAGCACGTCCAGCTTGAGGTAGCCCAGGGACTCCAGGTCGTACATGTCGAACTGACAGGCCGAAGCGGGGTCCCGCTCGTCCGGGTAATAAAGCGGGAGAACGTCCTCGATGGGCCGATCCAGCACGAGCATGCCCGCGGCGTGCACCGAAGCGTTGCGCACGAGCCCCTGAAGTCGGGCGGCCCCGTCCAGCCAGTCCTCCAGCCCGGGGTCGTCCTCCAGCAGCTCCCGGAGGTCAGCGGGACGCCCCTCGGGGTCGGAGAGGGCCACCTCGCTCCCCGCGGGCACGGACTCGGCGAGGGCGTCGATGCGCGGCCGATCTTCGCCGCGCACCCGTCCCACGTCACGAAGCGCGTTGCGGGCCTTGATCCGGCCGAACGTAATGATGTGGGAGACCGCCTCCGACCCGAACCGATCGCGCAGATGACCGATGACCTCGTCCCGGCGATGGTCGGCGAAATCGATGTCGATGTCCGGCATCTCCTGGCGGGCCGGGTTCAAAAATCGCTCGAAAATCAGGTCGAACTCGAACGGGTCCACCCGCGTGATCCCCAGCAGGTAAGCGACCAGCGAACCGGCGGCCGACCCTCGTCCGGGTCCCACGCGGATCCCTTCACGGCGAGCCCAGGC
>CAZEBV010000019.1:0-3365 GCA_964510695.1 uncultured bacterium | reverse complement strand
GCGCCCCGACGATCAAAAAATAATCCGCGACCCCCATCTTTCGGATGACCGAAAGCTCATGGTCCAGACGCTCGCGGGCCGACGCGTCATCGGCCGTGAGCTCCCGCTCGGCCAGGGCTCGCCGGCACCGCGTTTCGAGCCGATCCCCGGCGTCCCTCTCCCCGGGTGCCCGTGGAAGATGCAGCCGGTCGGTCTCGAAGTCGAACCGGCAGCGCGAGGCCACCTCGGCGGTCTGACGCATAAGGTCCCCGGCCCGGGGGCCCAGCCAGTCCCCCCAGCGCTCCGGTTCGATCACCCACTGGCGCCGCCGGTGCTCGGGAAGGTCATCGAGCGCCTGCAGGGAGGTGTTGGTCTGCACGGCGATCCGCAGCGGAAGCCGGGGGGCATCCCCGGGGCCGGGGAAATACGCCGGATGGGTGAGAACCGCCGGCACACCGGCCTCACGGGCCGCCTCGATTCGCGCCCGGAGCTCGTCACCGGGATCCGGACCCCGAACGGGCACCTCCACCGTGAACCGATCCCCGAAGAGTTCCAGGCCGGCCCGAACCCGTTCCCGGAGGGCCTCGCCCGGCCGGGAGGATCCCGGCCGGTCCGGACCCGGGGCGGGCGGTCGGAGCACGATGAGCCCCTCGGAGGCCCCCGCCAGGGTTTCCATCGCCACCGCCGGGGGGGATCCGGGCCGCCGGTCCCGGTAACTGCGGCTGATGAGCCGGCAGAGGTGACGGTAGCCGGTGCGATTCTCGACCAGCACCCGAAGGCGAGACGAGGCATCGACGCGCCACGAGTCCCCCTCGTCCCGAACGCGAAGATCCACCCCCAGGATCGGTCGGATCCCGCGCTGACGGGCCCCCTGATAGAACTTGAACGCGCCGAACAGGTTGTGGGTATCCGTCAGGGCCGCAGTTTGATACCCCAGGGATTCCAGACGATCGAGGTACTCCTCGACCGTCATGCAGCCGTCCCGGAGGGTGTAGTCGGAGTGCGCGTGAAGGAAGACCGGATCAGCCACGGGGGCCGGACCCCTCGGGGGCCATCGTCAGCCGGGCGGGCTGGATCACGAGGAGAGGGTCCGGGCGATCGTCAGGTCATCGCGGTCCAGGGGGCGACCCCGGAGGGCTCGTTCCAGCGGAACCAGGTGACGCTCACCGTCCCGAACGCCGACGCTGACGCGGTCCTTCCCCTCGAGCAGGGCTTCGACCGCATGGTAACCCATCTTGCTTCCGGCCGCGCGGTCCAGCGCCGAGGGGCTGCCCCCGCGCTGCACGTGCCCCAGAACCACCACCCGGGTTTCCATGTCGATTTGTCCCTCCAGACGGTCCGCCAGCTCGAACGCCCGCCCCGCCCCCTCCGAGAGCACCATGAGGTAATGGAGTTTTCCCCCCCGCCGGGCCCGACGGGCGCGGCGGGCGATCGCCGCCACGTCGAAGGACTCGCCGGGGATCAGGATCTCTTCGGCCCCGCCGGCCAGCCCGACCCGCGCAGCCAGATGCCCCGTGTCCCGCCCCATGACTTCCACGATAAACGCCCGCTGGTGGGAGGTGGCCGTGTCACGAATCCGATCCACCGCCTCGACGGCCGTGTTCACGGCCGTGTCGAACCCGAGGCATACGTCCGTCCCGGCGAGGTCGTTGTCGATGGTGGCGGGGATCCCGACCACGGAGCCCTCCCACTCCTCCGCCAGCGTCCGTCCCCCCCGAAACGTGCCGTTCCCCCCGATCACCACGAGCCCGTCCACGCCTCGGTCCGCCAGGACCTCCCGGGCACGGCGGCGGCCGGACTCCTCGCGGAAGGCCGGTTCGCGATACGTGCCCAGAATGGTGCCGCCCCGCTCCAGGATGCTCCCGACCGACGAACTGTCGAGCCGGCGACAATCCCCCTCCATGAGTCCGGAGTACCCCCGATGAACGCCAAGAACCTCGAGCCCGCGGTCCAAGCCGGTCCGCACGACGCCCCGAATGGCGTCGTTCATTCCGGGAGCGTCCCCGCCCGCCGTGAGGATTGCCACCCGCTGCATCGCACCTGCCTCCTTCCCGGGATCCGGGTCGGGGGTTGAGATGCTCGAGGCCCCGAACGATCCCGCGGGAGAATATTGTAAACTACGGGCACTGCCTGCGAGCCGCGTCGATTCCAGCCCCGGAAGGGTCGTATCGAGATGGCCGACGCCCCCGAAACGGACGCCTCAGCGTCTCCCACGGAGGAACCCATGGAGTCCGATGAGTGGACCGTGGGACTCGTCCTGACGGTCGGCGCTCCCCTTCTTCTCTGCATGACGGTGTTCGTGGTCATCGTCCTGGCCTTCTCCGGGTGGAAACTCTACTGAGCCCCTTCTCGGCCGCCGCCTTCCCATGATCCTCGCCCTGGAGACCTCGTGCGACGACACGTGTGCGGCGGTCGTGACGCCCGACGGCGAGATCCTCAGCAGCGTCGTCTCCGGTCAGGAGGCGATCCACCGGGAGTTCCAGGGAGTCGTCCCGGAACTGGCCAGCCGCCGGCACTGCGAGGTCATCCTGACGGTCCTCGAACGGGCCCTGGACCAGGCGGCGGTCCGGGCGGCGGACCTCGAGGCGGTCGCGGTGACCCGGGAACCCGGCCTGATCGGTTCCCTGCTGACGGGCTTGGCGGCCGCCAAGGTGATCGCCGCCCGACACGATCTTCCCCTGATCCCGGTCAACCACATCGAAGCCCACGCTTACTCCGTCGAACTGGAACACGAGGTCAAGCGCCCCTACGTCAGTCTGGTGGCCTCCGGCGGCCCCACGGCCCTGTTCGACGTCCGGGACGAACGAACCTACCGGCTCCTGGGGCGCACCCGGGACGACGCGGCGGGGGAAGCGTACGACAAGGTCGCCAAGATGATGGACCTGGGGTACCCCGGGGGCCCCGAGATCGAACGGACGGCCCGGGACGGGGACCCGGAGGCGATCCCGTTCCCCCGACCCACCCTGGAGGGAAACCACCGCTGGTCATGGCGGTGCGAGGACCTCGATTTCAGCTTCAGCGGGCTCAAAACGGCCGTCTACTACCACCTCCGGGACCATCCCGGGTCGGCTCCCTCCAGCGTGGCCGCGAGTTTTCAGCGGGCCCTCAACGACGTGCTCGTCCACAAGACGCTGACCGCGGCCGAGCGAATGGACCGATCCCGGGTCTGCGTGACCGGGGGGGTCGCGGCCAACGGGCCCCTGCGGGAGGCCTTCCGGGAACAGGCCCGACGCCGGGACCGGACGGTGCACTTCCCCTCCGTCCCCCTGTGCACCGACAACGCCGCCATGGTGGGCCACCGGGCGCGCGCGGTCGACGCCCGGGGCGAGCTGGATCTCAACGCCTCCCCCTCCAACACCGTCTTCGAGGCGGTCACCGGGACGCGC
>CAZEBV010000018.1:0-21536 GCA_964510695.1 uncultured bacterium | reverse complement strand
AAGAAGTCCACCGATTGAATCATGACCCGCCCCCTCTCCAGACGGTACACGCCGGCATCGTCGGGTCCCCCTCCGACGATCAGCCGGTCGTCGACCTGATCGGGCATGCTCCTCAGGACCTCGACGAGGTCCTCGCTGGGAAGCTTGGAGGCTCACCCCGCGCAGCCGGACAGGGACGTAAGACGCGGCAGGTCTTCCTGGTCCACGGACACCCCCCCTTTCGGAGAAACCGGGTTGCCGAGCGGTGTGGAAGCATATCACACGCCGGAACGGGATCCGGGAGGCCAAACCCCCCGAGCGATCCGGGTGGAGGAATGGCGGAAGGGGTAGGAATCGAACCTACCGGCCCACGCGGGACGCATGGGCCCTGCGGCTTTGAAGGCCGAGGAGAGCACCAGCCACTCAACACCTTCCGGGTCGATTCACGCCCCCGGCCGCACCCGCCTTCGGTGAAAAAGGAAAGCGAAGGAGCGTCCTTCCGCGGATGCCCGGGACCCATCAGTGTAACAGATCGGAGGGGGCGACTCGGTCGGCGCCCGCGTCCCCCGGATCGCCCGGGACGCGCCGGGGACCCGGGTGCTCCTCAGCGAGGCTCCTCGAACCGATAGAGTTCGAACCGATCCGTCCGCAGCTCCGGGGGACCGAACCGTCGACGGATTCTGATCCGCCAGCGATCCCGGGTCTTTCGGAGCTGGGGAGGAAAGAGGCGGTGATGGAGGATGACCCCCCCGTAGCCCTGACGCCGAAGTCGGTTCCAGCCCCGATCGGGCAGGGGTTCCCGCTGGTAGAGGGCGTGCAGGACCGGGTTTCGTCCCACCCGATCCCAGAGGGCCTCGATGCCGTAGGAAAGGCCCGTCATGGCCAGTTTTTTCCGGTGGATCGTCTGCCCGTACTGGACTTCCGTGGCCCAGTCCGTGAGCGGAATCGGCACCAGCGCGGGGGCCTCGACCCGATCACGGACCGAACTCAGCGCCTCCGCGTCCGGAAGCGGGGCCACGGCGATCGGGCCCCGCAGCATCTCGAGCACGATCAACGCGCCCGCGGCCAGTCCCCACCCGGTCCGACGGGGAAAACCTCGGCCGACGCCCAGGGCCACCAGAAACACCAGGACGTAGCCGAACCGGAGGGGGGCCCGGAGGGCCCGGGCGGCGTCCGTGACCCCCAGCAGCCAGCCAAAGGGCAGCCAGCCCTCGAGGTAGGTTCGTCCAAACAGACGGAAACCCGGTCCCAGGGACAGAAGAAAAAAACCCGCCGCGACCCACCCGATGCGGTTTCGCCAGCGGGCGGTCAGACCCCGCCAGCCGATGACCGCCACGCCAAGGGCAAACCAGCCCAGGTAGAGGCTGGGTTCCGTGGCGGTCCAGGTGTCGGCCCACCAGGCCGAACCGGACGGCACCCACCAGAGGGATGGGGGGGGGAGCACGTAGGCACTCAGGTCGGCCGAGAAGGCCGAAACCACCTCGGGACGCACGAGAACCGGACGCTCCCCCAGCACCTGGGGCACCCACTGGAAGGACGTCACCAGCAGCACCAGGGGCCCGAGGGCCACAAACCGACCGGACGGGTAGTTCTCCCGCAGCCACACGGGCAGCAGGCCGGCGGCCCAGATCAGCATCAGGCAGGCCCCGAAGTAGGGACTCAGAAGAAGCAGCACGCCCCCCAGTCCCACCGGAGCCGCCAGGCGCCATCGGGGTCCCCGGCCGGCCCAGTCCACGGCCAGAACCAGCGCGGGAAACAGCACGTAGGAAAGCGAATCGGGCCGCGGCAAATTCTGCCAGTACAGGGGCGAAAGCACGTAATACAGCCCGGCCGCCGCGGCCCCGAGCGGGGGACCTCTCAGTCGGAGGACCAGACCGTACATCCCGATGAACCCGATCACCGCGAGGGCGTACTGCCAGAACACCAGAACCTGTCCCGCGAGCCAACCGGCCCCAAACATCGGGATCGACAGAAGGCCCAGCGGGAGAATCAGCTGATGGTAGGTCAGCCGCACCGTGACCGGAAAGCCGTTGTAGTCGGTCCAGTAGGGGTTCCTGTGCTCCACGGCGACGGCCCAGTAGACCCACCACAGGTTCCACATGTGAAGGTGGGCGTCCCCGTTGTCGACCACCCGGGTCCGCCCGAACCCGGCGGGAAACAGAAGAAGCAGCTGCAGGCCAAGCAGAAGCCCCAGGCCCACGAGCAGCCACCGCCGCCGGGCGTCAGGCACGGTCGTTACGCGGCCCCGGAACGGTCCCTGGTTCCAATCAGGAGGGGGCGTAGGAGCGGTAAATCCAGCGATGCAGCGCAATCCGGACGACCTGACGGAACATCCGCCAGGAATCGCTCCAGGGGCGAACGTGGCTGTTCGGGACGTGGGTCCAGTGCAGCGGAACCTCGTCGATTCGATAGCCGCGGGCCCTCGCGGCCACCAGAAGTTCCGTGTCGAAGGCCCCGGTGAAGGGCTGCTCGCGGGGACGAGGTCGACAGACCACCAGCGCCCGGAACAGCTCGAGGGCCACCTCCCGCCGGAACAGCTTGAATCCGCATTGCGTGTCGTAGATACCCGGCAGCACGAGAAGCTGAACCAGCCAGTTGAACCCGCGCCCCATGCCGTGCCGGTACCACGGTTCCCCCAGCCGATCCGACCCGGGAACCTCCCGGGAACCGATGGCGAGATCGTACCCCTCGTCCAGGGAGGGAAGCAGTTTGTGCACGTCCTCCAGGGGAGCCGACAGGTCGAAGTCGGTGTAGAGCACGTAGCGTCCCCCGGCGTGGTTCACCCCCCCCCGCACGGCGGAAAGTTTTCCCCGGTGGGGCTGGGGAATGAACTGAATTCCCTCGTGGTTCTCGGCGAACGCCCGGAGCCGTTCGTCGGTCCCGTCGGTGGAACCATCGTCCACCATGAGAACCTCCACCGGCCAGGGGGCCTCGTCCCGGAACGATCGAAAACGGGCCAGATGCTCCTCGGTGATGGTCTCGGCTTCGTTGTAGGCCGGAACCACGACACTTAGGGTGACGGGGGAATCCTCGGGACTCATCGCGGCGCCTCCCGGGCACGACGGATGGTACGATGCGCTGTGAAAACCGGGTTGCAGTATACGGATTGCCGGGACGACGTGAAGCGGGCCCATCGACCGGAAGGGAGAAACCATGCTGGGCGACTCGCCCCACCGGGACGATCCGCCGGCGAACGCCGTGCCCCTGATCCTCGCCGTTCTCGCGGGAAGTGGCTACGCCCTCGTGGCCCTCTGGACCGGGGATCACTACGGCGTCGGCTGGGACAACCCGATTCACTTCAAGGCGGCCCGACTCCGGCTGGACTACGTCCTCGGGCGAAGTTCGGACCTCCTGCGCTTCGGCAACCTCCGCCACTACGGTCCCCTGACCGACCTGTTGAGTCACGGATCCTACCGTCTGTTTTACCGGAAGCTGGGCTGGCTCGGGGAAATTTCGGCCCGCCACCTTCACCTCTACCTCTTCGGGGGACTGACCGTGGGGTTGACGGCGTGGATCGGGGGACGGGTTCGAAACGTGTACACCGGGCTCCTCGCCGGGCTGCTTCTGGGACTGTATCCCGTCTACGTGGGGTTTACGCACCTGGCCATGAAGGGCATCCCCCTGGGGTTCTTCGCCCTGCTGGCCGCCTACCTGGGCTATCGCTGGACTGAGACCGGACGCTGGAACCGCTTCTACGGGGCCTGCGCGACCGTGGGATTGGGCCTCGCCTGCAAGCTCTCGATCGTGGGGGTCGTGCTGGCCCTGATCGTCTACCGGGTCCTCCGCTGGTCCGAGCGTCCGCTTCCGGTCACCCTCCGCACCGTCGTTCGACTTCTCGCGGGCGTCGCCACCGCCTGGGGGGCGGCCGTGCTCGTCTGGCCCTACCTGTGGTTCAACCCCCTGCGGGTCCTTGAGCCCTTCCTGTACTTCGCGGGCCGCTACGACTGGGAGTTCAAGCTCCTCTACATGGGCACCCGATACGACCTCGCCGTGGAATCGGTGCCCTGGCACTACCCGTACGTGACCCTCCTCGTCAAATCCCCGATCGTGCATTTGATCGGACTGGCCGCGACCCTCCTGTACTACGTCCCGACCCCCTCGGGACAACGCGAGGATGCCCTCCCCGTGGCCTGGCTGCACGTGATGCTGGCGGTCCCTCTTCTGATCACGCTGGGTTCCGGAAGTTTTTACTACGACGCCGACCGCCAGTACCTTTTCCTGTATCCGTTCCTGGCCCTCGCGGCGGCCCTGGGCTGGGAGTGGATCGTGCGTCGGTGGCGATCCGTCGGGCTCGTGGCCCTCGCGGGCGGCCTGGCGTACCTGGGCGTCCGGCTCGTGGGTCTTCACCCCCACGAGGAGGTCTTCTACAACGACGTGGTGGGACGGGAAACCGGCGCGGTCGGCCGGTTCGAGCTGGACTACTACGGCAACGCCTACCGCCGGGGATGCCGGTGGCTCAACCGACACGCCGAGACCGGCGACGCCGTGCACGTCCCCCTGATGGGCAACCTGGCCTCCTTCTGTCTGCGGGAGGATCTGCGGATGCACGAGTACACGGCCGAACACGCCGAGTGGGCCATGATTCTGCCCCGCGCGGGCATCAACCCGCTGTCGGACCATCCCCCCGCCGCGGTCCTCCCCTCACGACGGCTCCCCCTGATCTACATTTACCGCCTGAAGCCGGGGATGCGGGACCGAGATTTTCACCGTTTCTTCCGGTAGGCGCTTCCCTTCGGCGATCAGTCCTCCCCCGGGGAACCCGACCCCAGAAACACGTTCACATGGTAGCGTTCCCGCGGAAGCATCCGCCGGTAACGACGCTCGAGGTAGCGTTCGGTGTCCGGGGGAAGGTCCCGGAGCATCCACTCCCGGTAAATGATCCAGACCCGCTCGTAACGCTCCTCGAGTCGGCGCAGATCCTCCACGGTCAAATACCCCTCCCGCGGATACCGTTCGACCGTTACCCCCGGGCGCTCGAATTGGGCGAGGTAATACGTCGAGTGCTTCCAGTAGTAAAGACCCACGTAATCCCCCACCCGAAGCCGGGGGCGAACGCGGTCGATCACGGGATCCATCCGACCCGTTCTCACCCCCATGAAGTGAACGTACCCCATGTTTCCGTTCCAGATGTAGGTGAGTTGATCCCGCAGGTTACTCACCGGGACAAGCAGAAAGAACACCAGCAGAACGGCCCCGATGAGGCGTCCCCTTTCCTCCCCCAGGCGGTGGACCAGACGGCGGGTGGCCAGCAGGAACAACGGCAGAACGAGCGGAATCACGGGGCTCATGTAGCGGTACATCGGAAGCCGGGTGATGAAGACCACGATCAGGACCGTCGGGACCGCCAGCATCCAGAGGTAGAAACGTTCGGTCGGGGTTTCCCGGCAGAAGCAGGCCGCGGCCGCCAGGAGAAGACCGCCCAGCGCGTACTCCACCGTGTCCGCCACGAGGTAAATCAAATAACCCGGGTAGACGCCGGCGATGCCCACCTCGGAGCCCACGCCTCCGCTTCCCCAGTAGAGCATGGGAACCTCGAAGACCAGCGCGGGCAAAAGCACGGCGAGAAGAACCCCCGCCCCGAACAGGCCCAGCCGGGCCCACCTGGTCCCTTCCCCCGACAGGCCCTCCACGAGCACGTAACCCACCACGGCCGGCACGGCCAGGCCGGCCAGAAGGTGGAGGTGCACCGCCAGCCCCCCCAGCGGAATCATAAGAAGCCAGGCCGCCCACGTGCGTCCCCGTGATCGAGCGCGGAGAACGTCGTGCGAGGCCACGACAAAACCCAGGTAGAGCGTGACGAACATCGAGTACATCCGGATCCAGCGGGCCGTGCTGATGAAGTGCGGCGAGACGGCCACCCAGAAGATCACCACCAGCGTCTCCCAGCCCCTCAGGGACAAACGCCGGCAGTACAGCCACACGGGCACGAACAGCAGCATGCCCCACGTCAGGGACACCAGCCGGGCGTGGCCGTAGGAAACCCCCATCGCCTGAAACACCCCTGCGATCTGCCAGGTGAACAGCCAGGCCCGGCTGTAGGGTCGGCCGGGAGCGTCTCCCACGAAATCCCACTGTACGAACCGACCCGTCTTCAGGTAGCCGATCGCGGTCTCGAAGTGGTGGAACGCGTCCTGGCGAAGCCCAAAATCCCCGAGGTCCGGCATCCTCAGAAGAAAGGCGATCAGAACGAGCAGCCCCGCCGTCCCGCACAGCGCCCACGGTGGAAGATCCCCCCGGTCCCATCCCCCTTCGTCCATGGCCTCGAAACTCGTAAACCAGCCAAGCAGAACCCCGCAGGGCAGAAGCACGAGAAGCTGAACGGCCGCGGAGGCGCCACCGACCACCCCGAGGCCGAGCAGGGCGAGAAGACCGGCCAGCACGTAGGCGTCCGGCACTCTCCGAAGCCGGGTCCCCCGACCGTGCAGCCGGGCCGCGGTCCGGCCCGCCCAGAAAGCCGCAAACCCGGCGGCCATTAAAAGCAGGGCCACGTACACGGTTCAGTTCGCCCCCGTGGACCCGGGATCCGATTCCGCACGGGGCCGGGTCCACCACTGCAGATCGCCCCGGGACCAGCGGAGGGTCCAGGCGGCGTTCTCCATCCAGGCCTCGCAGTCGGGAACCGTGCAGACGATTCCTCGAACCGACGGGCTCCCGCCGGGAAAATAACCCGGAACCCTGATCCCGTCGGGCGGAGGCACGTGCACGATCTCGGGCCCGTCGCCATCCCCGGCCGAGAGAAGCACCCACAGAGGATAAACCCACTCTTCCAAGCCCACGATCAACCCCACCCGCCGGAACGAACGCCGTCGTATCCGCCGCACCACCTCCCTGAACGGAGCCTCCAGCTGGGGACGATTCGTGAAATACTGGCTCTGCCGGGGGGTCCGAAAGAGGTTGCCGGGCCCTCCGACCAGCGGATGAGAGCGGTTCAGGCTCACCACCCAGCCCCCAACCCCCACCAGAAGAACCGCCAGCAACCCGAAGCCGACCGGGCGCAGGCTCTCCTCCATCCAGGTCCCCACGAGTGGAGCCGACGCCACAAACAGCGGCAGATGAAGACGAACGTGCCACGGCTGCCACTGAAGCACCGCACAGAAGGTCAGAAACCCCGCGATCACCCCTCCCATCAGCCCCCGTCGAACCGTGCACCGGGAGCCCCGGGGGTTCACCGCGGTGACCAGAAAGGCCGCCGCGACGAGGATCAGGTGGAGGGGGTTGCTGGCGTGGTTCTCGTTCAGGAGGCTTCCCTCGATCCTGAAGCGGCTGTACCGCCACGTTATCCGGGGGTCGCTGACCGATAAACCCAGGCCTTCGTGAAACCTTTCGACGGCGTAAACGATCGTCCCGTTCACCGACTCGAACGGGGTCGCCGCCTGAAGCGCCACGTTCCGGATCACGTTGGAGGCGACGGTCGCCGGCGTCAGGGCTCGATTGAGGTACGGGAAGGGACGATCCGGGGGCACCAGCGGATGGCCGAAGGCCGCGGTGTTTCGCGCGTAATGTCCCCCGTTCAGCAGCAGAATAACCACCAGGCAGACAAGAAGGACCCGAAGCCCTCGCCCCCCGTGCCGATAGAAAGCGAGAAGAATCCCCGCCCCCAGGAGGGAGAGCCCGAAGGGATACCCGATCCCCTTCGTCAGGACGGCCAGTCCCAGACAGAGGGCCAGCGGCAGCACCGACCCCCAGGCGATGTTACCGCGGGGCCGATCGAAGGCCTCGAGACAGAAATACGCCCCGCCCGTCAGCCAAAAGGACAACACCAGGTCGTTCTGGGTGGTTATCCCCTGAAGCAGACCCATCGGAAGCGTGAACACGAAGAGGCGCGCCAGGGCCGGGCCCGTGCGCCCCGCTCGGTGGCGCGCGGCCACCAGGGAGGCCGCCACCCCGCAGCCCGCCAGGGAAAACCACTGAACCAGGGCGGCCGGACGGTCCGACCCGTACAGGAGCTGAAAGTGGGCCACGGCGAACTCGGCCATCGGCGGCTGGTAAAGCTGTCGGGGAATCCAGGTGGGATAATGGGCGACGGTTCCGTTCTGAATCCAGTGCATCACGCGGGGGAGATGGTAGCTCATGGAGTCGCCGTTGTTCGGGGCCCCCATCACGGCGACCAGCAGCACCCCCCCCAGCAGGATCGCACCCCCTCCGCTGAGCCCGCCCGGAAGGGGAGCGCTGAAAACCGCCGAAACACTCTCCTTGAGCCGATCGACGGGACCATCGTCCGCCCGACCGTCCCGTCGGATCCAGACCAGCCCCCCCCCCGTTCCCAGAAGCACGGCCGTCCAGCCCAGTACCAGGGGGCCCCACGCCAGGACCCCGAGAAGACTCAAAAATTCCGTGATCAGGACGACGAGCCCACCCCATCCGACCGCGGCCGTCAGGCAGGCTCGCCTCGGTGCATCCCCTCCTTCCAGGAAAAGAAGGACCAGCACCAGGTAAACCGTCAGCGGGAGCAGGGCCGCCATGCCGGTGCCTCCGAGTGACCGGGCTCAGGAAACGTTTGACAATCGTACGGCCGTCGCCGAGAAACCCCCGGACCGGACGATCTCCTCCAGCCTACCCGTCCTCGAGTCGTTCGATCCACCCGGGAGGAACAAAGGGCGTGAGGACCACCGGCCCGGCCTCGAAGAAAAGATGTTCCACCGTATCATCCACCGGTTCAACCCCGAGAACGACGGGGTCCTCGTCGTGGCGGCGTCCGACACGCCGGGCGTCGGGGACCGTGCGGGACAGGTGCACGAACCGCCGGTTCATGGGGCGAAGCCCCTCCCGCCGAATCGCGGACCACGCCGAACGGGACGTCCCGTGGTAGAGGGGAAACGCGGGGTCGATCTCCGGGTAGTCCGCCTGGATCTCCACGCTGTGACCGTAGATGGCCCTCACCCGATCCCCCCGACGTTCGAACCGCTCCACGTCCGGGTCGTCGACCAGCGCCGCGAGCCGATCCCGATCCATCCCCGGCCAGCTGGCCCGGCGCAGAGCCCGCACCAGTTCCACCAGGTCCACGTACCCGCCGCGATCCATCTCGAGCCCGGCGTCCTCGGGGGCATGGCGAAGCCAGTAGGAGAGCGTCTTCGAAAGGGCAGTGTCCACGAAAGGGCCTCCACCGGGAGGTTCACGGGGTCGGGCCCGTCGAAGCTCCGACCGGATCCCATCCGCTGATACCATGCTGGACGAAGTGAATTTCTCAAGGGAGACACGGGCCGTACCCGGGCGACCCCACCCCGCGGAGCCATCGGGGCCGGTGGGGTCGAACCCCGGCGAGCAGCGGGTGTTATGATGAAAAAAACCCACGAGGATTCGGAAGGGAGCCGGCCACCATGACCCTGTACACGAAGCGGGGGGACGAGGGCAACACGGACCTCTTCAGCGGGGAGAGGGTGTCCAAGACGCATCCCCGGATCGAGGCTTACGGAACGGTGGATGAACTGAACTCGCACCTGGGGATGGCGGAGAGCCTGCTCGAGGACGGCGAGGAGGACCTCGCCAGCTGCGTCGAGGAGGTCCAGAATCACCTGCATATCATCTGCGCGAACCTGGCCGACCGTGAGCCGGAGGATCGGCCGGAAATCCGGGACGAACACGTCCAGCGGCTGGAGTCTCACATCGACGGACTCGAGGAAGAGCTTCCGTCCCTGACCGCCTTCATCCTGCCGGGCGGCTGTCCGGCGGGGGCCGCGTTTCACCAGGCCCGGGCGGTCTGCCGCCGGGCGGAACGAACGGTCGTTCGGGCCGCCGAATCCGAGCAGGTCGACGGAAGCGTCATCCGCTACGTGAACCGGCTTTCCGACCTTCTGTTCGTGCTGGCCCGATCGGTCAACCACCGACGGGAGGAACCCGAACGCTCCCCCTCCTACGAGTAATCGGAACCGTTCACTCCCTCCGGTCGGTACCGTTTACATCAGGGTCGAAAGCCCCCCGTCCACGGCCAGCACCTGACCGGTGAGATAGGCCGCTTCGTCGGACAGCAAAAACACCACGGGGTAGGCCGTTTCCCTCCCGGTCCCCTGCCGGTTAAGGGGGATCGGGGTTTTCTCCCGGGAAGGACGATCCCGGCTGGCCAGCCGGCCAAGGGGCGTGTCCATGAAGCCGGGTGCCACCACGTTGCAGCGCACGTGACCCCCGGCCCCCTCCAGCGCCACGTGCCGGCACAACCCCTCGAGGCCCGCTTTGGACGCGTCGTAGGAGGGAATAAGCGAACCGGGTTTCAGCCCCGCGACCGACGAAATCAGGACAATGGAACCGCCCTCACTCAGGCGAGGAAGGGCATGTCTGCAGCTGAGCATGTGGCCCCGAAGGTTCACTTCGAGCACTCGATCCCACGCCTCGGGCGTCTGTTCCTCGAGTCCCATGGGCCCACCGATCCCGACGTTGCAGACCAGCCCGTCCAGCCCGTCCAGCCCCTCCATACGCTCGTGAGCCTGCTCGACCATCCGTTTCACGTCGTCCGGCCGGCGGACGTCGGCCTCGAGCACCCGGGCCCGGCCGCCCTCCGACGCAATCCGATCGGCGGTTTTTCGGGCCCGTTCCTCCGACCGATCGGCGCAGGCGACGACGGCTCCCTCACGGGCGGCCAGAAGGCTGATGGCCCGTCCATTACCGACGGGGGGGTCCTCCCCGGGGAAAGCACGCTGACCGGCCCCCACCACCAGGATGCGGTGTCCGTCCAGACGGCCGCGTCCCACGGCGCCACCGCGACTTTCGTCAGGGTAAAACGAACCCGGGTCGTCCCGATCCATGGATCAGTCCACCTCCAGGTGTTCGCCGGCGTCCTCGAGGTCGACGTCGAAGGTCTCCAGGAAGCGCGAGACCATCATGTAGTAGCCGATGCAGACCACCAGCTCCACCAGTTCACGGTGAGAATGCGCCTCTTCCATCGCCCCGAACAGCGCCTCGTCGGGTTGGCCGTCCTCCACCACGGCGTCCGTGAATTCCAGCAGCCGACGCTGCCGGGGGGTCAAGGCGTCCGCGTCCGGCCCCCACTCGAGGGCATCGAGCGTCTCTTCCTCCAGACCCAGGTCCCGGGCAAGGTGGCGGTGCTGATGCACCTCGTAGTCGCTGCCGCACAGAATCCCGACCCGAACGATCGCAAGCTCACGCAGCGCCGGATCGAGGTCGCTCTCAAACAGAAGCTGGTTGCCCAGCCGCACGAACTGACGCAGCAGCTTCTCCCCGTGGGCCATCATGCGAAAGATGTTGAGCGGGGCCAGCTCGTCCAGCAGCTCCCGGACGGACTCCGGAAGATCGTTCTCGTCCGGATAGGGGATACGGGCCATTAGCTTGCCTCCTCAAAAGAATCCATCACGGGTTCACCCGGCGAAAAACGAACCCTGATGGGGCGCCTGGTCCGGGTGCGATCCCGGGGAATCGTCGTCGGCCATCATCGACACCGTACCACGTTCTCAGGCAGCGTATCCCCACTCCCTCAGCCGCCGGCGCGCGTGCTCCGCCTTCCCCCCCCTGGACACTTTATCCAGATACCGGCGGTAAAATTTCGCGGCCTCCTCGCGATTGCCCAGTTCCTCGTGGTTCACGCCCCGGAAGAACATCACGTCCGGGAAGCCCGACAGAAGCTCATCGGCCCGTCTCAGGTTCTCCAGAGACGCCTGGTGCTGTTCGAGTTCGAGGTGGTTGACGCCGCTGTAAAGCTGCAGTCGGAACACGCCGTCGTTTAACGCCAGAGCCCGGTCGAGATGGGGTCGGGCTTCCTCGGGTTTGTCCTGGGCACTTAACGCCCGGCCCAGCCAGCCGTGAAACAGGGCCTCCCCGTCGTAGGTTTGAATCGCCGTCCGAAAATCTCCCTTCGCCGCCTCGGGCTTATCGTTCTTGAGGTGAGCCACGCCCGAGTCCATGTGATGGTAGGCCGGACTGCGGGGCTTCCAGGCCTCAACCACCCGAGGTTCGAACTGGTTGAGCCGCTGATCCCGTGGAATGTCCACCTCCCCGCGAACCTCGTCGATGACTCTGCGGCTGTCCGCGATGCGCTCCTCCGACAGCGGGTGGGTGGAAAACAGCTGTTCGACCCAGCCGGGTCGTTGTTCACGCAGCGCCAGCAGGGTTTGCTGAAGATCCACCATGCCCTCCGGGTCGTAGCCCGCCTTCGCCATGTAGTGGATGCCCAGTCGGTCCGCCTGCCGCTCCTGGCTTCGGCTGTAGGAGGCCAGAAGCGCCCGAGCGCCAATCGAGCCCAGGTCGCCGTAAAGCCCGGCGGATTGGACCCCCTCGGTTCGCAGGTAGATCTCACCGATCGTGAGAAACAGGCCGGTAAACACGCTTCGAGTGTACTGCTGGGCGCCGTGTCGGGCGGTGGCGTGGGCGATCTCGTGGCCGATCACGGCCGCAAGCTCCCGTTCGTGGTCCATCTCCAGCAGCAGTCCCCGGGTGACCGTCACGAACCCCCCCGGAAGAGCGTAGGCGTTGGGCACCGAGGTGTTGACCACGTTGAATTCATACGGCAGGTCGGGATCGTGGCTGACGGCGGCCAGCTGGTGACCGATCCGGCTGACGTAGGTCTGTAGCGCTTCGTCCCGCAGTTCCCCGTCGTAGAGCTGGGTCATCATGGTGTGCTGCTGGCGCCCGCTTCTGATGCCTTCTTTACGGCTGATCAACGAAAATTCCTGCTCTCCCGTCACCGGGTTGGTGGCACAGCCTGCCAGCACGAGGCCGACCAGAAGCAGCATTACGCAGCCAACACGCACCCGGATCAGGGTGGACCCCCTGTCGGTTCTCGTCGTGTCGGTCACGTCGTCCCCCCCCCGCAGAGATCACGCTTTGGGCGGTCGAACCAGGACGTTAACGTGTCGTTGTCCACTTCGTGAAAAACCGGCCGGCCGTGGGGGCAGCGGGCCGGAAAATCAAGCTGGTTCAACCCCTGCACCAGTTCCTCCTGCTCGCGGGGCAGCATGCGGTCCCCGCGCATCACGGCGCTGCGACACGCCATGATCGTCACCATGTCGTCGGCCGGGTGCTGAAGCTTTCCCCGCTGCTCCCACTCCATGTACTCCTCGAGCATCCCGAAAAGGGCCTTACGGTCCTCGGCGCGGCGTCCCAGGTACCCCGGCACCCCCTGAATGGCCACGCTGCCGGACCCGAAATCCTCGATCACCAGCCCGAGCTCCTCCAGCTCGTCGGCGCGTTCGAGCAGGACCCGCCGGTCCCCGGGGTCCAGTTCCAGCTGGAGCGGAACCGAAAGGTACTGGACGTTGACCTCCTCCCCCAGCCGCTCGTGGAAGCGCTCGTAGAGCAGCCGCTCGTGGGCGGTGTGCTGATCCACCAGAAGGAGCCCGGAGGGGCGCTCGACCAGCAGGAACGTCCTTCGAAGCTGTCCCAGTACCCGCACGGAGGGCCCGGCACCGGTCGGGTCGGCCTCCTCCGTCCCGTCGAACAGCTCGGGCTCGGTGTCCCCGTCGGAGGCGGTGGACTCCCCGTCGGAGGACGCCTCGGGGGTGTCCGCCGAATCGTGCTTTGATCCGACCTGGATCGGCGCCTCGGCCCGCTTTTGCTGGTGGTCGCGAAGGCGCTCACGGAGCGTACGGTGAACCAGCCGGAAGACGGCCTGTCCGGCGTGGAACCGCACCTCCTCCTTGCGCGGATGCACGTTGACGTCGACCTGGTCGGCCGGGACGTCCAGAAACAGGGCCAGAACCGGATGACGGTCGCCCAGGCGCAGGGGTTCGTAGGCCCGCGAGACGGCCTTGAAGAGCATGGGGTCCCGCACGGGTCGCGAGTTGACGAAAAACCACTGATGCTGGCGGGAACCGCGCACCGCCTCGCCGTCCGAAATCATGCCGGAGATCCCGTAGCGTCCCTGGCCCTCCCAGTCGGGTTCCAGACGGTCCACCCGAATCAGGTGCTCCGAGACCGTCGAGTCCATGGGGATTCCCATCCGCTCCCCCAGGTCCCCCGGAGGCACCGACCAGAGTTCCTCGTCCTCCTCCAGCACCCGAAACCGCACCCCGGGATGGGCCAGAAGGCGGTTCTGGACCTCCCTGAGCAGATGGCGCCGTTCCGTCGCATCGGTCTTCAGGTGGCGGCGCCGGGCAGGAACGTCCTGAAACAAATTACGGACGGTCACGGTCGTCCCGGGGGCCCGGGCGGCGGGCCGAACGTCGGGCTCCTCCCCGGGTGACCGCACGAGTTCCCGGGCTTCCGGGGCGTCCGACGGGCGGGACAGGATTCGCACCTCCGCCACGGAGGCGATGCTGGCCAGGGCCTCACCCCGGAACCCCAGGGTGCTGATGGACCGAAGATCCTCCTCGGTACGGATCTTGCTGGTGGCGTGCCGCTGGATCGTCATCGGGAGTTCCCCGGCGGGGATCCCCCGGCCGTCGTCCCGAACTTCGATCTCCTGTTTGCCGCCCTGCCGGAAGGCGACCTCGATCTCCTCGGCCCCGGCGTCGAGGGCGTTCTCCAGCAGCTCCTTGACCACCGAAGCCGGACGTTCCACCACTTCCCCGGCGGCGATTTGGTTGGCGATTTCCTCGTCGAGACGGCAAATGCGATCACTCATCCTCGGCCCCCCCGGCTTCCGTCTCGTCCTGGAGGGTCGACTGCATCTGCGCCAGCACGTTCATGGCCTCCAGCGGGGTCAAATCCTCCAGCTCGATCGAACTCAGGCGGCTGGCCACCTGACGGGCTGGATGGAACAGGTCGAGCTGTTCGGCCCCGTCCCCGTCCGAGCCTCCCCCGGACCGGCGGGCGCGGTTGTCCTCAAGTTCCTGAAGCAGCTCACGGGCCCGGTCGATCACCTCCGGGGGCAGCCCGGCCAGACGCGCCACCTGAACCCCGTAACTTCGGTCCGAGACCCCTTCCTCGACCTGACGCAGGAAGACGATGTCGTCCTCCCACTCCCGGGCCCGCACGGTGAGGTTGACCACGGTGTCGTAGCGATCGGCCAGCGTGGTCAGCTCGTGGTAGTGCGTGGCAAAGAGGGTTCGGGCCCCGACCCGTTCGGCCAGGTACTCCACCACCGAGCGGGCGATGGCCATCCCGTCGTAGGTACTCGTGCCCCGCCCGATCTCGTCCAGGATCAAGAGGCTTCGTTCGGTGGCGTTGTTGACGATGTCGGCCGTCTCGGACATCTCGACCATGAAGGTGCTTTTCCCCCCGGCCAGAAAATCGTGGGCCCCCACCCGGGTGAAAACCTGGTCCACGAGCCCGATGCGGGCCCGATCCGCCGGCACGAAGCTTCCCATCTGGGCCATGATCGTAATCAGGGCGACCTGCCGAATGTAGGTGCTTTTGCCGGCCATGTTGGGCCCCGTCAGGATGACCAGACGGCGATCCTCGTCCAGGGTCAGGTCGTTGGGCACAAACTCCTCCTCGTGGATCACCTCCACGACGGGATGGCGGCTCTCACGGAGCTCGATCTCCAGACCGTCTCCCAGCGAGGGTCGAACGTAATTCCGGCGGCGAGCCACGTCCGCCAGCGAGGTGAGGACGTCCAGTCGAGCCAGCGCGTCGGCGTTGCGCTTCAGACGGGCAAGCTGTTCGGTGAGCCGCTCCCGAAGGTCCCGGAAGAGCTCCTCCTCGAGGGCCTCGCTCTTCTCCTCGGCCCCGAATATAACCCGTTCCTTTTCCTTCAGTTCGGGGGTGACGTACCGTTCGGAGTTCGTCAGGGTCTGACGCCGCTCGTAATCCTCGGGAACGGCGTCCAGGTTGGCCTTGGTGACCTCGATGTAGTACCCGTGGACCTTGTTGTGGCCCACCTTCAGCGAATCGATCCCGGTCCGTTCCCGCTCGGTCTCCTGAAGTCGGGCGATCCAATCCTTCCCGTCCCGCATGGCCTCCCGAAGCTCGTCCAGTTCCTCGTGGTACCCGTCCCGGAAGATCCCCCCCTCGCCCAGCTTGGTGGGAGGATCCTCGACCAGCCCCTCCCGAAGCTCCCGCCTGAGATCGTCCATGGGGTCCAGCTGCCCCCGAAGCCGCTCCAGCAGCCCCCGTTCCGGCAGACGCTCCCTCAGGGCCGGTACCCGTTCGAGGCTCTCCGACAGCGAGCCCAGATCCAGGGGGTTGGCGCGGTTGGAACCGATTTTTCCCACGATGCGCTCGATGTCGTACACGCGGCGAAGCTCCTCACGCAAGGCCTCCACGGCCTCCCCGTGCTCCGTGAGCCACTCCACCGCGTCCAGATGGTTTTCGATCCGACGTTCGTTCATCAGAGGCTGAAGGATCCAGTGCCGGAGTCGGCGCCCGCCCATGGCCGTTTCGGTCTCGTCCAGGACGTTGAGGAGCGTGGCCCGGGTCTGACCGGTGAGGGACTCCACCAGCTCCAGGTTTCGCTGGCTCGTCGCGTCCAGCACCATGAACTCGTCCCGCTCGTAGGTGGAGAGACGGTCGAGGTGCTTCAGCGTCCGTTTCTGGGTTTCCTCGAGGTAAGCCAGAAGCCCGCCCGCCGCCCGCAGGGCGAGGGACCCGTCCTCCCCGTCGACCGAGTCGTCGTCCGGGAACTGTTGACGAAGCTGTCGGGCGGCCTCCTCGGACTCGTAGTGGCCGTTCGGCCGGCGCACCACGGCGACGTTCTCACGATACTCCAGCAGATCCCCGAGAAGGGCCTCGTGCTCGTCGTCGTCCGGAATCAGAACCTCGGAAGGATACAGCCGGTTGACTTCCGACCCCAGCACGTCCACGTCCGGGCCGTCACGGAACTGCGTCACCTCGAACTCCCCTGTGGACAGGTCCACGTACGCCAGTCCCGCCCGCCGACCTCCTCCCCCCCGGGGGTCCTCGTCGGTGACGATCAGCGACATCAGGTAGTTGTTGCGTCGGCTTTCCAGGTAGTCCTCCTCGGTGAGGGTCCCGGGGGTCAACACGCGCACGACTTCCCGCTCGACCACCCCGGACGAGGCGTCCGCGTCCTCCACCTGTTCACAGATGGCCACCCGGTGGCCCGCATCGATCAGTTTATCGAGGTAGGAGTGCGCGGAGTGGACGGGGATCCCCGCCATGGGGACCTCCGTGTCCTTCCCCACGGGCTTCGAGGTCAGCGTGACCTCGAGGACCCGGGCCGTCACCCGGGCGTCCTCGAAGAACATCTCGTAGAAGTCGCCCAGCCGGAAGCAGAGAATGGCGTCCTGGTAATCGGCTTTGATCCGATGGTACTGCCGCATGAGGGGGGTATCGGCGTCCGCGGCGGTTTGCGAGGTCACGGTTGACCGGCCTCCTCCCGGGGCATGAGGGACCGGCTCCTCACGGTTGGATCACGAACCCTTCGAACCCCTGCTCCTCGATCCCATCAAGGGCCTGTTCGGCCTCGGCTCGACTCGAGAACCCGAGGACCTGGACCCGATGGTAGGTCCTGTTCTCCACCCGTCCCCGGGTCACGACCACCCGACGGTCGAGGGCCTCGGCGAGCCGGTCCCGAAGGTCCACCGCGAGGGACCGTTTGGCGAAGGATCCGACCTGGATCCGGAAGGGGGCACTCGTGTCGGCCGTCCCGGTGTCGGACGGGGCGATTCCGGCGGGCTCCCCCGCAGGGGGGGAATCCCCCCCGATGACGGCGTCGGGCACCGGGAGGGCGTTCATGCGCCGTTCGGCCTCGGTCAGCACCATGCTTCGAGGGTATTCGTTCACGACGTGGCTGTAGGCCACGTAGGCCTCGGAGTCCGCTCCCTCCCGCTCGAACAGCCGTCCCCGAAGCAGCCAGTACTCCGGAGCGGTCCCGTCGGAGGCCTCCAGGAAGTAATCGTCCAAAAGCTGGCGGGCCCGTTCGAGCTTCCCCGCCTGAAGCACCAGCTCCGCCAGGTTGAGCCGGGCCGTCTGGCGGATCTCCAAATCGCTCGCCTCCGCCGCCCTTTCCAGCCAGTTGTGGGCCCGCTTTCGGTCATCCTCCGCCCGGGCGAAACGGGCTCCCAGAAGCCACAGTCGTTCCGGCGAATGCCCCTCCCGGCGCAGCTGGTCGAACTGGTCCGCCAGGAACGCAAGGCCCTCCGCCCCGGCGACGTCATCGGCGAGCAGGGACAGCTGGATCCACTCCTCGAGGAAGCGCTCCCGAACGGCGGGATCCCCGGAGAGTTCGATCGCCTCCCGGAGGTCCTCGCGAGCCCGAGGGAAGTCGGGCTGAACCCGGGAACGAAGCCAGTATTCTCGGGCCGTCCGGGGGGTGGGAAGCGTGACGAGGGCCGAGGAATCGGGAAGATCCCCCTCCTCGAAGGCCGCCTCCAGCTCCTCGTATTCGGCCTGAAGCCCCGCGGACGGAGCAACCCCGACCACCGTCAGCAGCACCACGACCGCCAGAAGGAACCCGGGACGAATCCATCGAACCCGGCGTAGAACGGGGTGGACGCCGACGGATCGAAAACCTGGAGGGGCCTCCATCACCGACCCCGGATCATGCGTAAGCCGGCTGCGAGTCGGAGCAAAGGGAGGAAAGCGTCGGGTCAGCCACATCACCAAAGAGCGTGTAGGAGCCGGCCTCCCGGATCGTGACGGGCACGAATTCGCCGACGTAACGGTCGGGGAGCGCCTCGAACACCACCACCTCGTTGGTGGAAGTCCGTCCGGTGAACTGGGGGTTCTCCTCTGTGCTCTTGGGACTGGGTCCCTCCACGAAGACGTCCAGGGTCCGGGACACGTAGCGCTGATTTTTCTCCCGGGCGATCCGTTCGTGAAGCTCCATCAGCCGACGGTGGCGGTCCTCGATGACCTCGGTCTCCACCGGGTCGTCCATCTTCGCGGCGGGGGTCCCGCGGCGGGGAGAGTACTTGAACAAAAAGGCCCCGTCGAAGCGCACCTCCCGGAAGAGATCCAGGGTGTCCTGGAAGTCCTCCTCGGTCTCCCCGGGGAACCCCACGATGACGTCCGTGGAGATCGCGACGTCCCGGTCCAGCTCCCGTATGGTTTCAATGATGCCGAGGTACTCCTCGCGGGTGTACTTGCGGTTCATCCGGCGCAGGATTCGATCGGACCCCGACTGGACCGGCAGGTGAATATGGGCGGCGAGGTGGTCCAGTTCCTCGTAGCAGGCCACCAGCTCGGGGGGGGTGTCCATGGGATGGGGGCTGGTGAACCGGATTCGATAATCCCCGTCGATCCGGTCGATGCGCCTCAGCAGGTCCGGGAAATTTTGACCCTCGGGAAGGGTCTTACCGTAGGAGTTGACGGTCTGACCCAGCAGGGTGATCTCCCGGTAGCCGGCCTCCACGAGCTCGGTGATCTCCCGGACGATGTCCCCGGGATCCCGGCTTCGTTCCCGTCCGCGGGTGTGGGGCACGATGCAGAACGTGCAGAATTTATCGCAGCCGGTCATGATCGGAACCCAGGCCTGCTGGCCCTCCGTGCGCACCTGAGGCGTCTCGGCCCCGACCATCTCGAGTTCACCCTCGGTCGCCACCAGCCGGCGCCCCTCCCGCCGCACCGTCTTCAGGTAGTCCGCCAGGCCGCTCAGGGTCTGGGGGCCCCTCACGAAATCCAGATGGTCGAACCGATCCAGGAGGCGCTTCCCCTCCTTCTGGGCCACGCAGCCCGTGAACCCCACGATAAGGTCCTCGCGGCGTTCTTTGAGACTCCGGTACTGGCCCAGGTAACTGTACGCCTTGTGTTCCGAGTGATCCCGGACCGCACAGCTGTTCAGGAGGATGACGTCGCTGGATTCGGGGCCCTCCGCCGGGGCGTAGCCCTCCTCCTCCAGGATCCCCGCCATGGTCTGGGAATCCGATTTGTTCATCTGACAGCCGAACGTCACGATGCTGTAGGTACCTTTCAAGGGAAGATTCCTCCGGTCGGAATCAACGGACGAACGGACGCGGAAGGCCTTCGGCACGGGACCGGGCGAACGGCGACACAGGGCACCTTTTTCGACGGGATTCCCCGCTCGCGAGCGTCCGCCGAAAACCCGTCCCTCCGCGGGGACTCGATCCCCCGGCAATCAGGGTTTGTAGGTAATGGTGATCTCCAGGTCCGGGCGCTCGTGGCGGTTCATGTAGTGAAAGGACTGTTCAACGGAGGGTTCCCGGGTGTACGTGAGCCGTAGAACCCGGGTGTCATCGCGATCGCTGACGTCGATCGGCGTACGGGGCATCTTGAGCACGGGCTGCAGAGAGGGACGTACGCCCTCGTTCACGAGACGGACGCAGGGGATGTATCCGGTCCCGCCGTCGAGGTAGGCCTTCTCGACCTTCTCCACGTAATACTGGCGATCCTCTTCCTCGTAGCGGTTCGACTGGATCGTCAGTTCCCGGTGCTCCAACTCCTCGAACAGTTCGTAGTTCCGATCGACGATCCGACGCTCTTCCTCCCGGGATTCCTCGTCGGTTTCCTCGGGCTGATCCGCCTGCTGGGCCTGTCCGTTGGACATCGTTTTTAACCTCCCATGATGAACCTTCCATTGTACTGTGAGAGGTTCGCGGCGTCAATTCCACAGGGGCATCCCGGAAACGGCGCCTCCGGCCGTCAACGGCGTCGACGAAATTGGAGCGGGGGACGGGAATCGAACCCGCATATCCACCTTGGAAGGGTGGTGTTCTACCATTGAACTACCCCCGCGAAAAATGGTCGGGGCGGCCGGATTTGAACCGGCGGCTTCTGCGTCCCGAACGCAGCGCTCTAGCCAAGCTGAGCCACGCCCCGACTTGGACCGCTTCCCCGACCCCTGAACGAATCGGCGCTTAGCGTAACCCCTCCGTGCCAGAAGGACCGTATTGTCCGTAATTCGCGGGACCCGCACAACCCACCGCCCAAACCCCGTACGGCCAAAACGCCTCAGGAACATCCGTCCAGACGAACCGGCGCCCGCCCCAGGAAAACCCGGTTTGACCCCTCCAGCCAGCCGATCACCACCAGGTGATCGTGACCGCACCGCAACCCGGATTCCCTTGTCCTCACATGGAATAATCGGTCGGTCCGGCCGTCCCCGTCCACGTCGACACGGTGACCCGAGCCCCACCGGGGTTTGGTCAGGGCGGGACCGATCCGGACCGATCCGACCGAAAGATCCTCCAGCGGAAGCGTATCGGCGTTGTGCAGCACCACCGGAACCTCATCCTCGGAGGCGGGGTCCAGGGAGCGTTCGAGGTGGTCCGGAAACACGCTCACCCGTCCCCGCACGTAGGTGTCGGGCACAATGGTTGACACCGCCCGGGCCTGATCCCGGAGCGTCCCCGAGAACAGGGCCCGGCACGCCGCGGGAAGCCGGCCCTCGAGCATCCGCCGCCGGAGGTTGTCGTAATCCAGGTGTCCGAGCAGAAGGATCGTGCCTCGGCCGGGGGGATTTGGACTGCTGAGGGAAAACTCCGCATCCTTCCCGGGGAAGAGGGGGCCGCGGGTCAGCCGGGCGTCCCAGAACCACCGGGACCCACCGCGGCCCGGACGGATCAGAAATCCGTCCGCCGGACCGCGAACGTGGTGGAGGGGAGGTTCCCCGCGAAGCACCACCGTGGCCAGCCCTCGGCCGGGCTCCCCCTCCGGGAGGACCCGATACCGGTAATCAAACCGGCGGTGATCCGGACGATACTCCACCCGAGCTTCTACCCGTGCCGACACGTCGCCGGGCGGGCTGACCGGGCAACTCTCCCCGGCCCGCCCGGGTCCGACGTCCCCGGCCCACGCCAGGAGGAGGACCAGGC
>CAZEBV010000017.1:3782-21542 GCA_964510695.1 uncultured bacterium | reverse complement strand
GCCGACGCCGCCTACCGTGACGGGGATTATCGTCGGGCCGTCGAGAGCTACACGGCCGTGGTCAAGGCCGATTCGGAGCATCAGCGGGCCTTTTACAGCCGGGCCCTCTCACGGGTGCGTCTCCGCGAGGCGGAAGCGGCCCTCCGGGACGTCAACCGCCACCTTGAGCTGGCGCCCCGATCCGTTGACGGGCTGACGTTGAAGGGGGATCTGCTTCACTGGCTGGGCCGACACGATGAAGCCCGGAAATATTACGACCACGCCCTGGACATGACGCCGGCGTCGGAGTCCGCGCGCCCCCTGGTGTCGCGTGGGCGGCTGGCCTATCAGGTCCTCGACCACGATCAGGCGGTGAAGGATTTCGAGGCGCTCCTCGGGCTGGAGGGGGTCGGGGGGGAACGCCGGGGGAAGGCCCACCTGTACCAGGCGCTCATCGCCTTCGAGGAGGGGGTGAACCGGCGGGCCCACGATCATCTGGACGCCGCCGAGGAACAGTTCGGCTCGTCCTCCTGGCAGGCGGCGTACCATCTGATCCGGGGGATCAGCCTCCTGGATGACGGACGCGGGGAGGCGGCCCGTCGACGGATCGATCGGGCCGTCGAGATCGGGCCCGGGGTGGTGGAGTACCTGCTGGATCGGATCGCGGACAAGTACCGGGATTTCGCCGTTGAATCCCCGTATTCACCCGAAGGATTTTTCCTCGCCGCCGGGAGCTTCGACCGTCGTGGTCACCCCCGGGCGGCCGAACGGTTGGCCCGCGAAGCGCTGACCGAAAACCCCGAGTCCCGGACGTACCGTGATTTCCTGAACGGACTGGACCCACCCGGGGGGAAGGAAGGACGAGCGTTCACCTGGGAGGGCTACCTCATGGGATCCTACCGACCGGAGTGAACGGGGGAATCAGGCCCCGTAGGTGGGTTCGAACGGGATGGAAAGGTGGACGGTCGAGCCGTTGTTTTGTTCGAACTCGATGCCCCCCCTGAGCTGTTTTCGAACCAGGTTGTCCAGCAGTTTGAGGCCCAGCGAGTTCGTCTCGCGGAGGGGCCCCACGGGGGTCCAGCCAACCCCGTCGTCCCGCACCGACAGACGCAGAATGCCGTCCTCCTCGAGTTGACCGTACACCTCGATGGTTCCTCGATCCCGTCCCTCGAAGGCGTGCTCCAGTGCGTTGGTGATCAGCTCCGCGAGGACCATCCCGAAGGGCACCAGTCGGTCCAGGTCAAGGGGACAGGACACCAGGTCGAACTTTGCGGTGATCTCCGTGTCGGCGGAGGACTGGGCGTCGATCAGATGCTGCGTCAGGTCCGGGACGTACTCCGAGAGGTCCATCTCCGAGAACCAATCCGTGTCGTAGATCTTCCGGTGGACCATGCTCATCGACAGGATTCGGTTCTGGCAGCGTTCCAGGATCTGCTTCACCTCGGGGTTCTCGGCCTGCCGCTTCTGCAGGCCGAGGAGGCTGACGATGACCTGGAGGTTGTTTTTCACCCGGTGGTGGATCTCGTTGAGGAGGACGTCCTTCTCCTCGAGGGATTCCTGAAGTTGTTGGTTTTTTTCCTGTTTCATCCTGGATTCCCTCGACACGCGCACCTCGTACACGAGCAGGGCCAGAACCATGACCCCGAACACGAACTGGAACAGGCTCTCGACCGTCACGAAGGTGAAGGGGATCTCGGAGTGCTGCACCCGGGCGGGCCAGTAGTAGAGGTCCGCGCCCTCCCCGAGCAGGAGGAACCCCAGGAACACCGCGTAGGCCAGCACCCTCCAGGTGGCACGGCGTTCCCGCCCCAGAAGATACCCCATCAGGGCCAGGGCACTCAGACAGAGGAACACGAAGGCGGAGAGGTGCAAACTCAGCATGGACGGTCCACGCTCCCGTCCCGTCAGGGACCATGGTCTATTGAATTCTCAGAGATACGCTGATTTTGTAAACAACCATTAATTACACAATATGTAATCAAACGTTCGATGGCACCCTGTCCGATCCCCGCGATTGGCGGAGGTCGGATCGTTTGACGTCCCCCCGCCGGCGTGACATGATCGGGCCTTTCCGTTCCGCGGCCGGTGGGAGGGGCGATGGATCGATCCTATGCCTTCGAGGAGCGGTGCACTCATGAAGATCGTGCGTGCCTGTACCCGCGACGGCCCCGTCACGGGACGCTACGAGGACGGACGGCTGGTGGACGAGGTCGGCAATCGCTACGAAGTGGGGGAACAGGCCGCGCTGCTTCCTCCGTGTGAGCCGACGGCGCTGTATTGTGTGGGACGAAACTTCGGCGAGAAGGTCGAGCAGATGGATTACGACCGACCCGACGAGCCCGATTTTTTCATCAAGCCGCCGGCGTCCCTCACCGCGCCCGACAGCGAGGTTCCCTACCCGTCCTTCACGGAGGAGTTGACCTACGCCGGGGAACTGGCCGCGGTGGTGGGGGAGCGCTGCAGAAACCTGGAGACCTCGGAGGTGCCCGGGGTGATTCTCGGGTACACCATCCTTAACGACATGGACGCGCTGGACCAGCCGCGCCGGACGGCCCGCAAGGCCTTCGACGGCTCCGGGCCCCTGGGTCCCTGGATCGAGACGGACGTCGACCCCGGGGACCTGGACATGAAAACCACGATCAACGGGGAGGTTCGGCAGGAGGCCAGCACCGCCCAGATGTTCTTCCACCCGCACGAGCTGGTGGCGTTTCTCTCCGAACGGTTCACCTTCGAGCCCGGCGACGTGATTTCCTTCGGCAGCCCGGAGAATCCCGGGACGGTGTCCCCGGGGGACACGATCGAGATCTGGTACGAGGGGATCGGCACCCTCCGCAACACGATCGGTTGACGCTTCGGATGACCCGGGAGGGTAAGCCCGGGTCCGGCGGGTCAGGTCGCCGCGGGTTCGGCCGCCGGCTCCGGCGCGCCGACCACCTCGAAGCCCGCCTCCTCGATCATCTCGAAGTCCTCCTGGGTGTCCTCACCCTTGGTGGTGAGGTAATCTCCGATGAAGAGGGACGTGCCCACTTTGAGGGCGCGGGCCTGGTCGGGTCCCAGGTGCCACTCGCGGCCGGCGGAGACCGTGAGGTCACTCTCCGGCAGCACGTAGCGGAACAGGCACAGGGTCTTCAGCGCGTATTCGACCGTGATGTCGCCCTCGTCCTCGAGGGGGGTTCCCGGTACCGGAATCAGGAAGTTGACCGGCACGATCTCGGGGTCTTCCTCCCGGAGGCTGAGGGCCAGGTCCACCACGTCCTCCCGCCCTTCTCCCATGCCCACGATGCCGCCGCTGCAGGGACGCATCCCGGCCTCTTTGACGTGCTTGAGGGTGCGCACTCGGTCCTCGAAGGTGTGGGTCGAGCAGATGTCCTCGTAGTAATCCTCACTGGTGTTGAGGTTGTGGTTGACGATGTCGACCCCGGCGTCCGCCAGCCGAAAGGCCTGGTCCCGGGTCAGCAGGCCCAGGCAGAGGCAGATCTCGAGGTCGTAGTGCTCCTTGATCTGCGGCACGACCTCCTCCAGGAAGTCGATTTCCTGGTCGCTGGGCCCGCGGCCGCTGGCCACGATGCAGTATCGGGTCGAATCCAGCTCGGCGGCCCGGCGGGCCCCCTCCATGAGTTCCTCCGGGGATCGCCAGCTGTACTTTTCGATCTCGGAATCGGAGACCGCCGACTGGCTGCAGTAATTGCAGTCCTCGGGGCAGAGCCCGCTCTTGGCGTTCATGAGGAATTTCAGGCGAACCTCCCGGCCGAAGAACTGTTTCCGGAGCTCGAAAGCTCCGTCGATCAGATCCTCCAGGTCGCGGTCGGGCCAGCTCATGACCTCGCCGAGAACGTCCCGGTTCCAGCGGCCCTCCAGGGATCGTTCGACCAGTTCGTCGGTTTCGAGGGACATTCGGTTCCTCCTTCGGGAAGGATGGGCGTATGCTTCGGTGCGTTAGCGCCCGGGATTCGACTCCGACGGGGAAGGGCCCGCGGCGGCCGTTTCACCGGACGCTCCCAAGAGTTCCGTTCGGTCGGTCATTATGCCTTCGACCCCCAGTGTTTCAAGTTCGTCGGCCCGGCCGGGATCGTTCACCGTCCAGGCGATAACGGGGCGGTCCGTGTGGCCCCGGAGACGGTTCAGGACGCCCTCCGTGCAGAGCCCTTCCCAGAGGTGGATCTCCCCCCAGTCGCGAGCCCGAAGGGCGCGGCGTTCCCGGGCTCCGAACCGGTGCACGACCGGAGCCAGGGGGAGCGGAGACATCGGGGCCAGTTCCTCCAGCCAGTGCAGCTCCCCGGAGGAAAGCAGGGCACCGGGAGGCGCCTCCCGGCGCCGAAGGATTCGCAGCAGACGCCGACGGAAGGCGGACGGACTGCGCTGAGGTTTGCATTCCAGGATCAGCCGCTGGTGGTCCGGTGTGCCCTCCAGCAGCTCCGGAAGGAGCATCGCCGGGATCGGACTCAAGCGGCGGAAGGCCTCGAGGGTCAGGTCGGCGAGCGCACGGTGGCGCCCTTCCTGGCCGGCCGCCGCCTGCAGCACCGGGTCGTGGTGCGTGACGATCCTGCCGTCGCCCAGCATCTGAAGGTCGATTTCGAGCCCGTCGGCGGGCGAGGACCACGCGGCCCGGATGGCCGCCGGGGAGTTGGGCGGACGATCGGAGCCCCCGTGCAGCCCCCGGTGAGCGATCCGTTTCATGACACGGGGGAGAGGTTCCAGTTCTGCAGGCTCTCCATCCAGCGGTTCCGCCAGTGCTGGACCGGAGCATCCTGGGCGGGCATGGTGACTTCCACGTTGAGCGTGTCCCAGGGATTCCCGCGGAAGTAGGGCTCGTTCCAGTGAGAGGCAATCAGGGCCCCCCGGCAGGTCAGGTGGGGCGTCAGGGTTTTAGCCGTGGGCAAATCCCAGAGGGCGGAGGCGAGGGCGGGAACGTTGTTGATGGTGCTCACCCCGCCGTCCATCAGCACGCGGCGGTCCTCGTCGTCGGGCAGCTCCCGCAGGATGTCGTCGATCCGCATGATCATGCTCACGATCAGACCCTGGGCGATCTCCTTCGCGGAGGTGTCCTCCCGCAGCAGATCCAGGGTGCCCGCACGGTCCCGCCAGAAGGGCGCTCCGACGCCGTTGAAGGAAGGACACCAGAGCGGCAGGTTTTTCGGCCAGGGAGGTTTAATCCAGGTTTCGAAGGTGTTCCACTGGATGCCCAGGACCCGCACCAGCCATTCGGCGGCCTTGCCGGCCGAGAGCACGACGCCTTCGGCCTGGAAGACACGGTCCCGCTCGGTGGGCGTAAACGTGAGGGTCAGCCCGGGCGGACAGGCGTCCCGGCCGCAGGGCGCGGCCACGAACCCGGCGGTGCCCAGGGTGACCCGGGTCTGGGAGTAAGGGGGGGGGCTGTCCGCCGATGGTGGCGGCGGGCTGATCCCCCATCACCGAGATGACGGTGGCATTGTGCCAGATCTTTCCCATGGAGACCGGTTCGTCGAACTGTTCCACCAGGTCCGGGAAGATGCCGCGGGGAATGTCGTACTCCCGCATCAGTTCCCGGGACCAGGCGTCCTCCTCGGGGTCGTACAGCAGCGTGCGGGCGGCCTGGGTCGGGTCCATCCGGAAGACGTCCCCGCCGGACCCCAGCCAAAGCAGCCAGGTGTCGACGCTCCCGTAGCAGAGGTCTCCCTCCCGGGCCTGCTGCCGGAGTTCGGGTTGTTCGTCGAAGATCCAGCGCAGCTTGGAGAGAGGGTAGCCGGCCTCGGGTCTAAGGCCGGTGATCTCGTGAATCCGCTGGAATTCCCGTTCGGAAAGGTCGTTGATCCAGGGTTCCCCCCGTCGATCGCGCCAGCTGATGAGCGGGATGCGCGGCTCTCCGCTCTCACGGTTCCAGAGGATGAAACTGGACCGCTGGCTCGCCAGGGCCGCCTCCCAGCTGCCCCGAAACTCGAAACGGTCGGGGATGCTTCGAACCCGTTTAAGGAAGAGTTTGGGGGAGTGGGTGATTCGCTGGTTGCGTGCGTTGGTCGGCACCGGGATGGTTTCCATGGATTTCATTTTCGCCCCCTGGGTCATCCAGAGGACCTTGATTTCCGTCGTGCCGAAATCGATACCGAGTCGGGGAACCGTCATGGTGGTTGACCTCACTTGGATCGGGTGCGTTGGAACTTCGGGAAGGGGTCAGTATAGTTACAGAAACCCGTCCGGAGAACGTGCATCCGTCCCACGTCCGCCGGAAACTGAACCCCGCGAAGCCAGCGTCCGGAGGTACCGTGATGAGTCCCCTTCCCTCCTCCTGGAGCTACGAGCGCCTGCGGGAACTGGTCCGGGGAGAACATCAGCCGCTGATGCTTGTGGACCTGGACAGCCTCGACGACAACATCGATCGCGTGCGCCGATCCCTCGAACACTACGACAAGCGTCTCAGGGTGGCCTCCAAATCCATCCGGGTGCCCGCGCTGATCCGGCACGTCATCGAACGAAGCGGACGGATCGTCGAGGGGATTATGTGTTATTCGCCCGCGGAGGCGCACTTTCTGGCCGAGCGCGGTTTCGACGACCTGCTGGTGGCCTATCCCCGCGTGCAGCGAGCGGACGTCGAGCACCTCTGGGCCATGCGCACGAACGGGACCCGCGTGATCGCCATGGTGGACGAGCCGGCTCACCTGGAGCGGTTGAGCGCCTTCTGGGAGGAGAAGGGGGCCGGTTCTAACGCGCCGGACTGCCCCGTCTGCGTGGACATGGACTGTTCGTATCGACCGTTCGGGGGGGTCCATCTGGGGGCCCACCGATCGCCCCTCCGGACCCCCGAGGAGGTGGTCAAATTCGCCGATCGGGTCCGGGGGACCGACCATCTCCGGCTGTCCGGGATTATGGGCTACGAGGCCCAGGTGGCCGGCCTGACCGACGAAAACCCTCATTCCACCTGGACGAACCCCGTCAAGAAGCTCGTGAAGAGCCGCTCCGTGCCCTCCGTGGCCCGGCGGCGGGCCGAGGTCGCGGAACGGCTGGAGTCAAGGGGCCTCGAGCTCGAGTTCTTCAACGGGGGCGGGACCGGGAGCCTCGAGACCACCGCCCGGGAGGAGGTCGTCACCGAGGTGACCGTGGGCTCGGGGTTCCTCCAGTCGCGGCTCTTTGATTACTACGAGAGCAACCGCAACGACGCGGCGTTCTGCTTTGCCCTGAACGTGACCCGGGTTCCCCAGCCGGACACCGTAACCTGCCAGAGCGGCGGTTTCATCGCCAGCGGGGAGCCCGGGGAGGACAAGACGCCCGAGGTGATCCTTCCGGAGGCTCTATCCCCGGTCGGAGGCGAGGGCTTCGGGGAGGTTCAGACTCCCCTGAAGGGCCCGGCGGCGAAGGACCTTTCCCCCGGGGACCCGGTGTTTCTGCGTCCCGCCAAGGCGGGCGAAATCGCCGAGCACTTCACGGAGTACCTTCTCTTCCGGGGCGGCGAAATCGTGGATCGGGTGCCCACGTATCGGGGGGACGGGGGATGTTTTTACTGACCCCGCGCCCCCCTGACGGCTCGCATGATAAACTGACATACGGTCGGTATGATCTCGACGCGGGAGGTGCTGGGGCATGAGGGGCAACAGTCGCTGGGCGCCGTTTCTGATCCGTCTGGTTCTCGGCATCATTTTTATCAAACACGGGTGGGGGAAGGTTCAGGGGATGTGGGGCGCCCTGATGTACGGTGCTGAGTGGTCGTTCGTGGGGTTCGTGTCGTTTATGCCGGTTCTGCCCGGCTGGCTCTGGGCCACCTTCGCCACGGCGGCCGAGTTCCTGGGCGGCCTGGCGGTGCTCGTGGGCTGGCGCGTGCGCTGGGCCGGGTTCTTTCTGGCCGTGGTCATGGTGGTGGCTCTGACCGGGGTCCACCTTCCGACGATGGAGGGCTGGGAGAAGCCGCTGGCGCTGCTGGTGATGGCGACTTCCCTCATCCTGACCGGTCCGGGTCACTGGTCGATGGCGATTCGACGCTAGCCGTTCGGGGGAGGGGCCGGCTTACACCACGTAGCCGCTCAACAGCTCCTCGGTGCCCAGCACCTGAACCCCGAGGTTCTTCCAGTCGAAGAGCAGGCTTTCCCGTCGGCTCGGGTCGATCGCCCGGGTTGCGTCCTGTATGATCGTGACCTGGTAGTTTCGCTCCAGGAAGCCCTGCACCGCGTGGCGAACGCACACGTCCAGCGTCACGCCGTAGACCACGACCCCGAACGGATCCAGCTGTGACAGCGCGGGTTCGAGGTTGGGGTTCGAGAAGACGTCGAACGCCTGCTTCCGGAAGTAGATTTCCCCCTCGTGGTTTTGAATTTTCCCCGTGAGTTCCTCCGGGTCGAGGGGCTCCGAGTCGATCCAGAGGGGATCCTCGGGGACGGTCTCCGGAATTTTCCGCCAGCCGTCGGTGTCCCGGAGGCAGTGGGGCGGGAAGGTGGACTCGAAGTCGGGATCCTCGGACAGCTCCGGATCGTCGGGGGCGTGGTAGTCCACCGAGCCCCGGATCGGAAGCGAGCGTTCACGAGCGTACTCGGTGATTCGGGCGAGGTTCTCCCGGATGGCCCCGGCCCCCTCCACGGCGAGCCGGCCGTCCTCGTCCACGAAGTCGACCTGCGTGTCCACGTCCCACATCATGACGTCCATGGTTTAACCTCCTTTGGGTCCGGTGGGCCCGGGACCCAGAGCATTCAGGTGGAGATCTCCCGGCGGTCGACCAAAAACGGGCGAACGAAGTTCATGGCCGCCAGGGTTTTCCAGCGCAGTCGCCGCAGCCGCGGTTCCCGTCGGAATCGCGCGTAGGAGTCGATTTCTCCCGCCAGTCCCTCCAGGGTGGGGACGAGGTTCTCCGGGGTCGGACCCTCCCGGACGGCCCGGTCGATCAGTTCCCCCAGCCGTTTTGTTTTGGTGTCGACGAAGCCTTTGGGCATGGCGAGGTCTTCCTGGACGGGCTCGGGGTCGTCGGTCGGGTCCTGAGCCGGGGCTTCGGCGGGGTCGAGGTGCTTCGAGAGGGCCTCGAGGTCCACGCGGTCGATCGGCCCCGCGGCCGCCATGCCGGCGGCGTGAACCCCCGGGGCTTCGGTGTCGCCTCGTTCGTCGCATTTGAGGCCGAAGCCCAGGCCGTGGATCGGGGAGGACGCTTGGTCCTCGAGCCGCCGAAGATCGATGGAGGGGACCGTGGTGGCCGCCGAGGCGTGAGCCACGAGGCCCGTGACGGCCGAGTCCACCCCCGGAAGTGCCAGGCCCGCCTCCAGGAGGTCCAGGATCGGCGGGGCGGTCACGATCAACTCCCGGGCCAGGACCGGTTCCCCCGGTTCGTCCCCCTCGGCGGGGTCCACCCGGAAAGCATCCGGGCCCCCGCTGAGTGCGAAGGGGGACGAATCGATCCAGAGTTCGTCGTCGGGGGAGGGCCCGGAAGCGTCGGCGCTTACCGGGGAGGGCCAGGTTCGTTCGGGCAGGCGGCGCAGTCCGTCCTGCCGGGCGTCGTCCATCGGGCGGCCCATCAGGCCGACCCGGAGCTCCGGATGATCGCGGCTCAGACGGCGAGCCAGGGTTCGACCGACGGGGTCGGAGCCAAGGATAAGAACCGAGAGGTGGACCATCCGGAATCCTCAGGCCACGGCGGCGGGACGGGAGCGGTCGGTCAGCTCCATCATCCGATCGAGGGCCTCGCGGGCCAGTTCGGCGTCACGCGGGTCCACCGAGATGACGTTGATGGGGTTGTCGTCCCGCAGTTCATCGAGCGTCCAGAGGAGGTAAGCCGGGCTGATTTGAGCCATGGCGTTGCAGTCGATGCACTCCTCGCATCCCAGGGGGAGCACCGTCCTGTCGGAATGACGCCGATCCAGGTGATCCACGAGGTTGAACTCGGTGCCCACGGCCCAGGTGGTCCCGGGGTCGGCCCCCTCGATGGTGTCGATGATGGTGGACGTGCTTCCGTGGTGGTCGGCCAGCTGAACCACCTCACGGCGGCACTCCGGATGCACGATGACTTCCACGTCGGGGTGATCCTGCCGTACGGTGTGGACGTCCTCGGGGGTGAACCGCTGGTGGACCTGGCAGTTGCCGGCCCACAGGTAGACTCGTCCCCGCCGGATCTGTTCCGACGTGAGTCCCCCGGTGTCCCCCGCCCATGGGTTCCAGAGGGGCTGACGCTCGTCGGGCACGTCCAGGAAGGTGGCCACGTTGCGACCCAGGTGCTCGTCGGGCAAAAAGAAGATCCGTTTGTCCTTCTCAAAGGCCCACTGGAAGATCCGCTCGGCGTTGGAGCTGGTGCACACGGTGCCCCCGTGTTCGGCGCAGAAGGCTTTCAGGTCGGCGTAGGAGTTCATGTACGTGACGGGCACCACGTCCTCCTCGTCCACGAACTCGGTCAGGTTCTCCCAGGCTTCCCCGACCTGCACCGTCTCCGCCATGCCCGCCATGGGGCAGGCGGCGGCCATGCTGGGCAGCATGACTTTCTGCCGATCGGCCGTGAGGATGTCGGCGCTCTCGGCCATGAAGGAGACGCCGCAGAAGACCACGTACTCCGTTTCCTGAAGCTCGGCGGCCTTCTTGGAGAGTTTGTAGGAATCCCCGGTGAAGTCACAAAGGTCGTAGATCACCCGCTGCTGGTAATTGTGACCCAGCAGGATGAGGCGTTCCCCCAGCTCGTCCTTCGCCTCACGGATGCGCTCGACGATGTCGTCCGGGTCCATTGCCTGATATTTTTCCGGCAACGATTTAAGCTGTGACCCGTATTTGAACAAATTCAGGTCCATGCCGTCCATGGAGATCATTCCCGAAGCCAGAGATGAGGGGAATCGACCGCAGGATGAGTCATATTGTATCCTACGACCGTGATGATCTTGTAGACCGGCCCGGATGGAACCCGGCCGGGACCGTATTATAATGCTCCGGCGGCGAGGACCCTCGTCGTCCGTCCGTCTGATCTCATCGGCCCGGAACGGATGCGGTCTCCCATGAGCGACGACGTCCACGCCCTCATTCTCGCTGCGGGCGAAGGTTCCCGCATGCAGTCCGAGGTACCCAAGGTCTGTCATCGCTGTTTCGGTGAGCCCATGCTCGTGCACGTGATGCGGTCCCTCGACCGTGCCGACGTGGATCAAACCCACGTCGTCCTCGGGGAGGGCAAGGAGGACGTGCGTCCCCTGGTTCCCCCGCCGGTGAACTCGGTCGAACAGCCGGAGCCGCTGGGGACCGCGGACGCCGTGCGGGAGGGACTGAAACGGGCGGCGATCCCCGACGATGCGCTTCTGCTGGTCACCTGCGGCGACATCCCCGGGGTCCGGCCCGGAACCTACCGGGACGCCCTGGAGCACGTCGAGGGGGGCTCGGTCGACCTGCTCGTGCTGACGACCCGGCTCGAGGATCCCGGGGACTACGGACGCGTCATCACCGACGGGGAGGGGCGTGTTCGGCGCATCGTGGAGGCCGCCGACGCCACGGAGGAACAGCGCCGTATCCAGCGTGTCAACGCGGGGATTCTGTGCGGCCGAGCCGGGACCTTCCGGGAGGGAATCCCCCGGTTGAGCCCGGACAACGAGGCCGACGAGTATTACCTGACCGACCTGGTGGAAATCGTGAACGAGGATGACGGAAGCGTCGGGTCGTTCGACGTGGAGGACGCCTGGGAGGTGACGGGAATCAACACCCGGCGCCAGCTCGTGGAGTTCGAGCGGACCGGTTACCGAAAGCGCAACCGGACGCTGCTCGGGGACGGGGTTACGATTCGGGATCCCGATCGAGTGAAGCTGGGCCCCTGGGTAGAATGCGAGCGGGACGTCGAGATTGAAGGTGACGTGACCGTGCTGGGACAAAGCAGCCTCGGGGCCGGCAGTCGGCTGGTCGGTTCCTCCCGGCTTCGGGACGTTCGGCTGGGCCGGGAGTGCGAGGTCGTACAGTCGGAGCTGAAGGACTCGGAGCTGGAGGATCACGTTCGGGTGGGGCCGTTCTGTCACGTCCGTCCGGGCACCCGGGTGGACGCCGACGTCCGTCTGGGCAATTTCGTCGAAATTAAGAACGCATCCGTGGGCGAGGGGACGAACATCGCCCACCTGAGCTACATCGGCGACGCGGACATTGGCCGAAACGTGAACGTCGGGGCGGGTACGATCACCTGCAACTACGACGGCTACGACAAACACGAGACGCACATCGGGGACGACACGTTCGTGGGCAGCAACACGGCCTTCGTCGCGCCGGTCACCATCGGTGAGGGGGCCCTGATTGGAGCCGGCTCCACCATCAGCCGGGACGTACCGCCCTACAGCCTTGCCCTGACCCGCGCGGAGCAGGAGCTGCGGGAGGAGTGGGTGCGGGAGGTCTGGGAGCCCATGAAGTCCCGGTCGTCCTCGTGAGGCCTCGGCCCGTGGGAACCCGAGGGGGACCGCCGGAGCCCAGCACGACGCCGGGAGGAGACCCGTGAGTCGATTCAGGGATTATCGTCTGTACGCCGGCAGTTCGAACCCCGACCTCGCCGGCCGTGTGGCCGACGAACTGAGCACCGAACCCGGCGGGGTGGAACTGGGGACGTTCTCGGACGGGGAGCGCCACGTCCACCTCTCGAGAACCGTGCGGGGTCTGGACGTGTTTTTGATTCAGTCGACCTCGCGACCGGTCAACGATCACATCATGGAGCTTCTTCTGATGATCGACGCGGCCCGCCGGGCATCGGCCGGGCGCATCACGGCCGTGATGCCCTACATGGGGTACGGACGCCAGGACCGCAAGGATCGCCCCCGGGTCCCGATTTCGGCCCGGCTCCTGGCGGACATGCTGGAGGTGGCCGGGGCCGACCGCGTGCTCACCATGCACATGCACGCGGACCAGATCCAGGGGTTCTTTTCCATCCCGATGGATCACCTCTACTCCACCCCGATCGTGGTCGATCACCTGTCGGAACACTACCAGAACGACCGGAGTGTGATCGTCAGTCCCGACGCCGGAGCCGCCAACCGTTCGCGGGCCCTCGCCAAGCGGCTTGATTTCGACCTTGCGATCATCGACAAGCGTCGTCCCGAACCCAACCAGGCGCGCGTCGCCAACATCATCGGGGAGGTCGAGGGCAAAAACGCGGTGATCCTGGACGACATGATCGACACGGGCGGCACCCTCACCCGGGCGGCGAAGGCCATTCACGAGGCGGGAGCCCGTTCGGTGATGGCCGTGGCAACGCACCCGATCTTCTCGCCCCCCGCCGTGGAACGGATCGAGGAGTCCCCGCTGGAGGAAGTCATCGTTTGTGATACAATCGAACTCAACGATCAGGCCCGTTCCTGCGACAAAATCACCCTGCTTCCCACGACGTCGATGTGGGCGCGGGCCATCCGCTGTATCCACGAGGAGAAAAGCATCACCGAACTGTTCGTATAGCAGCGTCCGACGCGGTACGTACCTGCGTCCCATCCCGGTTTCAGACACCTTCGGAGGCCCGTCACCATGCCCGCCAAGCAGCACGTTCTGAACGCGCAACGTCGCGAGGTCACCGGCAGAAGCGCCAACCGTGAACTGCGCCGGAACGGCCGGGTGCCGGCGGTTGTCTACGGCCGTGGGGTGGACAACGTGAACCTCTCCGTCCCGCGGGACGAAATCACCAAACTGCTTCGGGCCGGAGCGTTTCAGAACGTGCTGGTCGACCTGGAGATCGATCAGGAGGAAGCGTCCCGGGACGTGCTTATCAAGGACGTCCAGATGCATCCCGTACGTGATCATGTCATTCACGTGGACCTGCATCAGGTCCAGCCCGACGACCGGGTCCAGGTGGCGGTGCCGCTGGAGCTGATCGGGGAAAGCCCCGGCGTCGAACGGGAGAACGGGATCATCGATCAGCCCGTTCGGGAACTGAAGGTGGACTGCCGTGTGGATCAGCTTCCGTCGTCGCTGTCCGTGGACCTCGAGGGGCTCGAGATCGGCGATGCCGTGATGGTGTCCGACGTGGACGTGCCGCAGGGGGTTACGGTGCTGACCCCGGAGGACCGCACCGTGGTCAGCATTCAGCCGCCGCGGGAATTCGACCTGGAGGTCACCCCCTCCGCCGAGGCAGAAGTCATCGAGGAAACCGTGGAGGAAGCCCTCGAGGAGGTCGCGGAAGGCGAGGAGCTGGCCGAAGAGGAGCTGGAGGAGCTGGCCGAAGAGGACCTCCCCGAAGGAGAGATGCCCGAGGAGGCCGCGGAGGAGGACGAAGCGGACGTCGAGGCTCCCCCGGAAGAGCCCTGACCCCCCCATTCATGAGGGCCAACGACACCCGTGCCCCTCATCCCCCTGAGAGCCCGTGACGCCCCTGGAGCTCGTGGTCGGCCTGGGCAACCCCGGATCCCGCTACCGGGGCAGTTACCATAACCTCGGTTATCGGGCGGTGGACTCGCTGGCGGACCGTTACGACGCCCGCCCCACCGATCGCCGTCCCGGCCGTCTCATGACGGTTCAGGGGGGTCCCGTCACCTACCTCGGAAAACCGGATTGTTTCGTGAATCGCTCCGGGTCCGTCCTGTCCGCCTGGCGCCGCGCCCTTGAGGTGCCCCCCGAGTCCTGCCTGGTCGCGTACGATGATTTCTCGCTGGACGTGGGGTCCGTTCGGCTGCGTCCCTCGGGAAGCGCCGGCGGTCATCAGGGCATGAAGGACGTGATCGAGTCCCTGGGTACCTCGTCGGTTCCCCGCCTGCGGATCGGGATCGGTCCCCTCCCCGAGGGCGTCGCCCCCGAGGACTACGTTCTCGGCGAGGTGAAACCCGCCCACGAACCCGTGCTGGAGGTCGTGCTCGGCCGCGTGCCCGACATGGTGGAGACGATTCAGGAAGAGGGCTTCGAGACGGCCATGAGCCGGTGGAACGGACGGCGTTTTGAGACCCGCGGGTGAGCCGACGGCCGGGACGGGAGGGGGATCGGGCCTCCCCCGGTCCGTGGCGGGGGTGGGGGTTGTCCTGAGTCTCCTGCTGGTGTTCTCGCTCGTCGGATGCGCCCCGCGGGAGGGGCGCCGGGCCCTGCCCGCCGGCGCGAGGGACCTGCACGTGGCCCCCTTCGGGAACGAAAGCAACGAGATCGGGCTGGAGAACCTGCTCACCGAGGCCGCGGTTCAGCAGTTCCTCGCCGATGGTCGGGTCAACCTGGTGGAGGAACCGGAGGCGGCCGACGTGGTGCTTCGGGGGACGATCACCGGATACGGTCGATGGCCGGTCATTTTCAACGCCCGTGATATCGTGCAGCAGTATCGTGTTCGGATGAGGGTCCGGATTCGTCTGGTGGATCCCCCGACGGGGGAGGTTCTCCGGAACGTGGACGGCGTCACCCGCCGGACGTTCTACTCGGACCGGGTGGCTCCCGTTGAGACCGAGGAGGACGCCCAGCAGCGGGTCGTCGATCAGCTGGCCCGTGACGTGGTGCGCCGCACCCTCGAGGGCTGGCCCTACGTTTCCGACACCGTCCGGGGGGGCGACCCCGCCGTTCGGACCGGCTCAGCGGGGGGGGATTAACCGTGTCGATCGGGGTCTCCTACGATCGCTGGAAGGAGGAATCCCACGAGAGCCGCCCGAACGTGGTACTGGCGTGCGGCCCCGAGACCACCCTCAAGGAGGAATTCCGGGAACGGCTGGAGGAACGCTTCCCGGCGGAGGATCGGGAGGTCCTGAGTCTCTACGCGGACGAGGTGGAACCGGAGGATCTCGTCCGGGAGCTTCGGGGGCAGGGGTTGTTCAGCCGAGAAAAGTGGGTGGTTCTGAAACGGCTCGGTCAGCGGGAGCCCGGGGGAACCCGGCCCCTCGCGAGGCTGTACGACGCCCTCGAGGAGTACCTCGGGGACCCCGAACCCGACACCCTCCTGATTCTCCAGGACGCCGATCATCCCTACGAGAAGGGCCGGAAAACGGGTTCGATGGCCCGGGCGGTCGAATCGGCCGGGGGATGGGCGATCGTGTTCTGGCCTCCCTTCATGAACCGGCTGGCGGATCGTTTCCGAACCGCGTTCCAGGAGGAGGGGGTCGAGCTGGGCGAGGGGGCTCTCGACGCGCTCCTGGAGCGCTCCCAGGGGCAGTACGATCACGTCCGCAAGGAAGCCGAGAAACTGCTGGAAACGGACCGTCAAACGATCACGCGGGAGGACGTCGAACGGCTGGTGCCCCGGGCCGCGGCCGGCGAGGGCTACCAGGCCCTCGAGGAAACGCTCTCGGAGGGAAATCTGGCCGGAGCCCTGACGCACGTCGAGGACCTCTGGCGGCAGCGGGAGTCAGAGCCCCGTGTGTTCACGGCCGTGTTTCGGTTTTTCAATCAGCTTCGCCGATTACGCCAGCTCAGGCGGGACGGGTCCCTGGACGAGGCGATGGACCGGCTGGGCCTTCCGGACCGGAAGGCCGTGCGCCGGCGGTTCCGTTCGGCCGTGAACACGTACCGGGGTCCGTTCCCCCCCGATTTCTACCGCCTGGCCTACCGGGCGGCCCGAACCGCCAAGTACGCTCCGCGGGCCCTGGCTCGTCGGAGCGTGGAGAAGTTTATTCTTCGGATTCTTCCCCGTCTAGAACCCGATTGACGCGCTTCTGGAGCCGGGATTTCCAGCGGGCGGCCTTGTTGGCGTGGAAGATCCCCTTCGAGACCAGCCGATCCAGGAGGCTGATCACGTCCCGGAGGCGCTCCCGGAGGGTGTCCTCGTCGGCCTCCTCCTCGAGGGCTTCGAGCAGCCGACGTCGGGCGGTTCGGGCCCGGGATTTCCAGCTTCGGTTCCGGGCGCGGCGTTTCTGGTTCTGCCGCAGGCGTTTCTGGGCCGATGAACTGTTGGGCACGGTGCATCACCTCCATTCGTGGTGGACCCATGAAGTCTAGCCCGGTCCCCCCACGAATTCAACGGGCGGACCCTCGAGCCGGTTCCTCGGGGTTCCGGGGAACGAGGGGACCGACGAGCATCTCCACCGTGCCGCCCGGGGCCGACCGTGTCCCCCGAGTGTTCGGATGAAGGTTATACTCCTTCTGGCCTGTTTTTGTTTGGCCGGCAGCCAGGTCAGCCTGCTGGGGGGATTCTGGGCCATCTCCCGGCGGCGCGTCCGGCGGCACCGCCGTCGGATGCTCCTCGGAATGGGTTTGCTGATCCTGGGCCTGATCGTTTTCTGGCTTCCGCGGGTTCTCCTTCCGGTGGCCTACCGCGGCCCTTACCGGGGAGCGTACGGTCTTCTCGTCGCCCTTCAACTGGGCCTGGGTGGGGCCAGCCTGACCCTCGCGGCCCTCGCGATCTGGTGCACTCGGGAGGGCGCCTGGGACCTGCACAGGCGGGCCGGCATGTTCGCGTTCATGAGCGGTTTGTTTGCGTCGGTCGGCGGGGAGGTCCTCGCCGCGCTGATCGCCTGGACCTGATCGGGTTCGAGTCGGAGGCTGGCGGGGAGGTTCTGATGGTGGACGACGAGTCGGAGGGGGTTCCCGGGCTGTCGCCGCGTGAGGTTCGGGACCGGCTGATCGAGGGTCGTTCGCTGACTCTTCTGGACGTACGGACCGAGTCCGAGCGGGACCACGTACACCTCGAGGACGACCTCTGGGTGCCGATGGATCAGGTCGCGGGTCGTCTGGGGGAGATCGGGGATCTCCCGCGGCCGCTGGTGGTCTACTGCCACCACGGACTGCGCAGCCTCCGGGTCGCGCGGGCTCTGAAAGACCGGGGGATCGAGGACGTTTACAACCTCTCCGGAGGGATCGACGCCTGGGCCCGAAAGGTGGATCCGGACATGCCGCGCTACTGACCGAACGGTCGGTCCGTCAGCCCGAGTTTTTCTCCGTCAGCAGCTCCCGGTATAGACGCTCGTGCCGGTCGATCATCGCCTCCACGCTGAAATGCTCCCGGAGGCGCTG
>CAZEBV010000017.1:0-3772 GCA_964510695.1 uncultured bacterium | reverse complement strand
GGTCGGTGGACAACGTCGACAGCTCCAGGAGATTTGAACTGGAATCCGTTCTCCCCCATCAGCCGGGCCCGTTCGGGTCGACGGGCCAGGGCCACCATGGCCTCGGCCAGGCTCTCGGGGTCCTCGGGCGGGCAGAGGTGGCCGGTTTCTCCGTCCACCACGATCTCGGGGATGGCTCCGACCTCGGTGGCCACCACGGGAAGACGGGCGGCCATCGCCTCCAGGAAGACCCTCCCGAACCCCTCCCACAGGGACGGGTGCACGAAGGCGTCGAAGCGCCGCAGGAGGTCCGGCACGTCCCAGCGGAAACCGGTCAGGGTAACCGCCCCCTCGAGCCCCTCGTCCTCGATCCATCTCTCGATGTCCCGGCGGAGGGGACCCGCCCCCACCAGGACGAGGTGCCCCTTCCCGAGCCGTTCCCGCAGCCGACCGAAGGCCCTGATCAGGTGCCGATGCCCCTTCTGCTCGACCATTCGGGCCACCATCCCGAAGCAGAAGTCGGGGTCGGCGGGGAGGTCCGGTGAACCGGTTGATGAAGGTCCGTCCTGCCGGTCGGACGTCCGATCGAAGAACGTGTCCGGGTCCAGGCCGTAATGGATTCGGCGAAGCGGGGGGGACGTCACCGCGAGTCGATTGCGGTAGACGTCCATCAGGGGATCGGAAATGACGCACCCCCCCGTCGAACCCCCGGTTGAGAAGTCGGGCGAACGGCCCGTAACCGGGTACCCGTTTGAACCAGTCGTCGTTGTGTTTGGTGGTGACCCGCCGCAGGTCCAGACCGAGGGAACCCAGGAGACCGTGCAGGTCGGCGTGGATCAGGTGGGTATGGAGCAGCGAGGGGCCGAGCTCCCTGAGCCAGCGTCGGATCGATCGAACGGCCGAGGGGGAGAATCGCCCCGGGATGGGAATCGGATGAACGGTCCAGCCCGCTCGCTCGAGGGCGAATCGGGCCACCTGGTGTTCGGGGGGGTGCATCAGACCGAAATGACAGTTCCACCCGCGGGCCGTGAGGCGTTCCCCGAGCTGAAGGAGAAATCCTTCGCTGCCCGCGATGCCCGTGACTTTCTGCAGGTGTGCGATCGTCCTGTCGGCTTCGGGTGGGTTCATGGGGACGTTCACCGTACGGGCGGGACGCGAACAAAAGGCTCGGCCCGGGAGATCGGTCCTTCCGAGGAGAATGGACGGGGGCGGGGGGACCCTCGGCCGGGTTCCCCGACACCCCGAATCGTATCATCGGGGCCACCACCGGAGAATGCCCCCTCCCGGGGGATGGTGGCTTCCCCTTGCCCGGCGGCGGCTCGGGATTCGGACCCGTGAAAGGTAGAGTAATTTGATCAGGAGCGCCCCAGGGTCGATGCGAAGAGTGAGTGCCCGGGCGAGGACACCGGTCCGGGGAACCCGCCGGGAACCGGTGGTTGCCGAAGGAACGGTTAGAAGCTTCGTCCACGATGGGAGGATGGTTCCGCCGTGAAAGACCCCGAGCACCGTGCCGAGGTCCTCATTGAGGCGCTGCCCTACATTCAGGAATTTCACGGTGAGAAGGTGGTGATCAAACTCGGGGGGAGCATTATGGAGGACCCCGAGCTGAAAGCCACGATCGCCGCCGACATCGTTCTTCTTCAGTACGTGGGCCTGAAACCCCTGGTGGTGCATGGTGGGGGGCCCGAGATCACCAGCATCCTGGAGCAGATGGGCATTGATACCCGCACCGTGGACGGCCTTCGGGTGACCGACGAGGAGACCATGGATGTGGTGGAGATGGTGCTGGCGGGTCGGGTCAACAAGGATCTCGTTCGGCAGATCAACCAGGCGGGGGCGAAGGCCGTCGGCCTGTCCGGCAAGGACGGGGAACTGCTGATTGCCACGCCCCATTCCTCGGGTGAGGGCCTCGACGTGGACCTGGGGCAGGTCGGGGAGGTCCGGGAGGTGCAGCCGGACCTTCTGGAGGCCATGGAGGAGAAAGGCTACGTGCCGGTCCTGGCGCCGATTGCCGTGAGTCGGGAGGGCGATACGTTCAACGTGAACGCCGACGAGGCCGCCGGCAAAATCGCCTCCGCCCTGAAGGTCCGGAAGCTCATCTACATGACCGACGTGGCGGGCGTCCTGCGGGACGGAGAACCGATCCCGACCCTCACCGTGGACGAGATCACACCCCTCCTGGAGGGGGGGACCGTCACGGGTGGGATGATCCCGAAACTCAAGGCCGCCCGGGAGGCCGTCGCGAACGGGGTTGCCAAGACCCACGTTATCGACGGGGGCGTCCCCCACTCCCTGCTGCTGGAAATCCTCACCCAGGAGGGGATCGGCACGCAGGTGATCCCCGCGGAGGAGCAGGACGATGCCCGCCTCGTCTGATCCGGGGGAACATCCGTCCCTGATGCCCACCTACGACCGGTTCGACCTGAGGTTCGAGCGGGGGGAGGGCGTTTACCTTTACGACGGGGATGGCAGCCGCTACCTGGATGCCCTGGCCGGAATTGCGGTCAACGTCCTGGGCTACGCCCATCCCCGCCTGGTCGACGTCGGCCGGGAGGCCGTCGAGGGGGTTCACCACGTCTCGAACCTCTACGGGATCGAACCCCAGGTGCGGGCCGCCGAGCTGCTGGGGGAGGTGGCCTTCGAGAGTTCGGTGTTCTTCTGCAACAGCGGCGCCGAGGCCAACGAGGCGGCCATCAAGCTGGCGCGGCGCCTTCGTTCCCGGCCGGGCCGCCCCGGGCGGGCGATCCTGAGCTTCGAGAATTCCTTCCACGGACGCACGCTGGGGGCCCTTTCGGTCACCGGACAGGAAAAATATCGGGAGGGGTTCGAACCCCTGGTTCCGGAGGTCCGCTACGCCACTTTCAACGACCCCGCCGGCGTGGAGGCCGCCATGGACGAGCAGGTCTGTGCCGTGATCGTGGAACCGCTTCAGGGCGAGGGGGGGATCCATCCCGCGGACCCGGCGTTCATGGAGCGGATCCGAACGTGCTGTGACCGGTACGAGTCCCTGTTTATCGTGGACGAGGTTCAGGCCGGCATGGGCCGCACCGGACGGTGGTTCGGGTATCAGCACCACGACGTCCAGCCGGACGTAATCACCCTGGCGAAGGGGATCGCGGGCGGGTTCCCCATGGGGGCCATGGTGGCCCGCCGTTCACTCCGGGAAGGGTTTCAGCCCGGGGATCACGCCTCCACGTTCGGCGGTAACCCCTTCGTCAGCCGCATGGCGGTGGAGGTGCTTCGGACGATCCGCGAGGAGGAGCTTCTGGCCAACGTCCGCCGGGTCAGCGACCGTCTGGTGGGGGGACTTCAGGATCTGTCGGAACGATACGAACCGGTCGGGGAACCGAGGGGAAAGGGGTTCATGCTGGGCGTTCCGCTGGAGGATTCCCTGGCGGCCCGGGCCGTGGTCGAAGAGGGGCATCGCCAGGGGCTTCTGATGGGATTGGCCGGCTCGAACGCGCTCCGACTGGTTCCCCCGCTCATTCTGACGGAACGGGAGTGCGACCAGCTGCTGGACCGCCTGGAGGCGGCCCTCGAAGCGTTGACCTGATCGGAGGTTCCGGCCGAGGAATCAGCCGGGCCCCGGGAGGCCGATCCGGGGGCGATGCACCGGCGGGCGCCGCGGCGAGTTAAACGTGGTCGGAGTTCTGTTCGAAAAACGCCTCCGGCGAGGGAGGGGTGCTTTCAAGTCCATTTTCATCCGCGTACTCGAAGGCCTGTCGTACGATTTTGTCCTCGAGGCCGTTCTCTCGAAGGGACGGTGGAATGAAAATGGACCTGAACTCAATCT
>CAZEBV010000016.1:0-22765 GCA_964510695.1 uncultured bacterium | reverse complement strand
TAACTTCCCCGAGTTCACCGGCTACACCTGTCCGGCCCCCTGCGAGGACGCCTGCGTGTTGAACGTCAACGACGACGCCGTCACCATCAAGAGCATCGAACGGGCGATCGTGGATCGCGGCTGGGAGGAGGGATGGATTCAGCCCGACCCCCCCGACGCCCGAACCGACCACGAGGTGGTGATCGTGGGGAGCGGCCCGGCGGGGATGGCCGCCGCCCAGCAGTTAAACCGGGCGGGCCACCACGTGACGGTGCTCGAGCGGGACGACGAGATCGGCGGCCTGATGACCTACGGCATTCCCGACTTCAAATACGCCAAGAAGGGCGTCCGACGCCGGGTCCAGCAGATGCGCCAGGAGGGCGTGACGTTCGAGACCGGGGTGGAGGTCGGGGGGGACGTGTCCCTGGAGACGCTGCGCGGGGACGCCGACGCGGTCTGCCTCGCCGTCGGGGCTCAGAACCACCGCGATCTATCCCTCCCCGGACGGGACCTGGACGGCATTCATTTTGCGATGCCCTACCTGAAGCAGGAGAACCGACGACAGGCCGGAAAAGACCCGCACCAGGACCTCCACGCGGAGGGCAAGGACGTGGTGGTCCTCGGGGGAGGGGACACCGGGGCGGACTGCGTGGCGACCGCTCACCGGCAGGGAGCCCACAGCGTGGTGCAGATCAGCATCAACCCCAAGCCCCCCGAATCCCTCTCCCTGGAGCAGAGTCCCTGGCCGGAACTGCCGCACACCTACCACAAAACCTACGCTCAGGAGGAGGGCGGCGAGGAGGAATTCTCGGTCAACACCACGGGGTTCGCGGACGTCGACGACGACGGCGCCGTGGATCATCTCCGGGCCGAACGGGTCCTCTGGAGCTACAGCGAAGAGGGGGACCGGGTGGGCAAGGACGTCATCGAGTCCGACCTTCACATCCCCGCCGACCTGGTGCTGATCGCCATCGGGTTCCGCGGCGCCGAGGCGGACCCCTTCGAGGAGGCCGGGGTCGAGACCACCCGGGAGGGCACGATTCGGACCGACGATCGCATGATGACGAGTTTACCCGGCGTGTTCGCCTGCGGGGACGCCAACCGCGGCCAGTCGCTGGTGGTCTGGGCGATCGGGGAAGGCCGGGACGCCGCCCGCCAGATCGATCGTTACCTGACCGGGGAGACCAGCCTCCCGGCCAGCCTGCGAACCGCCAACCCGCCCCTCAACGCGTAGGGTTCCCCGGGCACCTCTCAGGCCCGCTCGAGGAAGGGAAAGGGCTCGGGGTAGCCCGTTCGCCCCCGGATCAGCCCACGGTACATCCACCATCCACGGACGCGATCGAACAGCGATCGCAGCTTGTCCCCCACCCGGGCTGGCAGCTGTCCCGGGCCCGCCTTCGGGGGGTGCTTTTCCCGCAGCTGGCGCAGTTCCCGGTAGAACGCCTCGTCGGGTGATCCGTCCGGACGTTTGGTCAAGGAATCGGTGTGAAACCGAAAGCAGGCGTGGATGTCCTCGGCGCGCCGAATCGTATGGGTCCGGGCGATGCGAAGGAACAGGTCGATGTCCATGGTGTACGTCATCGACTCGTCGACCGGGTGGTCCCGAAGCACCTCCCGGCGGAAGAACACGGTGCACTGCGGCAGGTAGGAGACCCGCTTCAGCCGCTGCCGGGAGAACGGGGGGGTGGCCCGGACGCCCACGAGCCGTCCCTCGACGTCGATCTGTCCGAAATGACTGTAGAGCACGTCGACCTCGGGGCGGGCCCGGAACGTCTCGACGACGTTCCGGAACACCCCGTCATGCAGGTACACGTCGTCCGAGTTCAACCAGCCCACGACATCCCCCTCCACCCTCCGGAATCCCTTGTTGAGGGCGTGGGACTGTCCCCGATCCGGCTCGGAGATCCACCGGAGGTCGCAGCGGTCCTCGTAGGCGCGCAGGATTTCGAGGGTGTCGTCGGTGGATTCAGCGTCCACCACGAGGTGCTCGACCCTCGGGAACGTCTGGCCCGCGACCGACCGCAGCGTATCCTCGATGAATCGTCCCTGGTTGTAGGATGGGGTCACGACCGACACGAGCGGGTCAGAGTTCAAGGCCCTGGCCCTCCCATCGTTTCACCGACCCTCCAAGATGTTCATACAGCCGCGTAGCCTTTGGCAGTGCGTCAAGCCCCTGGAGAGCTTCTTTCACCTTCCGTTTGCGTTCGGTGCGCCCGGGGTGGGGCTTCGACAGCGTCCGAATCCGGCTGCCGGAAGATTGGGCGTCCAGCTCGGAGATCCAGTCCATCACGTTCTGTCGTTGCGTGGAGGTCAGAGGATCCTCGACGAATCGGGTGCCAAAAAGTCGGTTGACCTGCCGCACGATGCGGTGGAACTCACGGGTTACGACCCTGAAATCCGCAAGCACGAGGGGCCCGAGCCTCGCCACGTCACGGTAATACTGGCAGTAAGTACCCAGGACGTTCCGGGGGGTGAGCGCGGGGCGGCGTACGAGAACGGAGGACACCGCCTCCCGGGGCCGGCGGATCAACACGACCGTCGGAATCCCCCGGCGGGTTCCTTCGTGGACCGTCGCGGCCACGTGGGTGTGGTGAGCCAGGCGGACGGACCCGGGCTGCAGCTCCTGGAAGGCCAGCACGGCGAAGCTGTTCGCGCAGCGGGGGAAGCCCTCCAGAATCAGTTCGGTGTCGGACTTCAGTCGGTGAGGAGGCGGCGAGGGCCGAACGGCGTTCAGGGCCCTCCAGAGTGGAGGCCAGCGCCCGAGGAAACGATAGCGAAGAAACCAGGCTCCCCGATCCCGCAGGGATTCCAGGGGGATCATTCAGCGGGGCCCCCGCGGCTCCCGGGGCGGCCCATGATCCCGCTCAGGGGAGCGGCCGGTGCATTCGGGTCAGGTCCAGACCACCGCATGATTCCTGACGGTGCGGCCGAAAATCATGGTGTTTGAAGAAGTCTTCGGCGTTACGGGGAACGCTGACCTTCACCCGGGACGTCCCCTCTTCCCGGGCCACCGCCAGGAAACGGTCCAGAAGACGTCCGGCCAGCCCCCGCCCCTGATAGTCGGGGGAGGTAACCAGAAGGGGAACGTGGGCGTCGTCCCGGTCGTAGGCTCCGAAGCTGACCGGGGTGATCGAGGTTTCGAGCAGGTCCACGATGACGTCGGAACCCTCGATCCAGTCCGCCAGGTCCGGGTGGGGTTCGGCCACGAGGTTCGCGAAGTTCGAACGGTCGTACACGTCCGAGAAGGCGTCCTCGATCGCCTGACGACGGATGATCTCCAGCGCGGGGCGATCCTCCGGCGTGGCGGGACGGAGGATGGGATTCAGGGAAGGATCACCCGGTGCGTCTCAGGGGGCCCCGTCCGCGGGGCGGTGGAGGTAACCGGTGTGGGACAGCGCGGCCGGGCCCTCGAGGTGATGCTGTTCGGTGTGAATCCTCAGGGTGCCTCCCGGCTGTTCAACGCGGGTCCAACCGCCCGAGCGTCCGGTTTCGGCGCCGGCCCGGGCCACCGCCACGCAGCCCGTGCCGCAGGCGGCGGTCTCCCCGACCCCCCGCTCGTGGACCCGCATCCGGTACGCGTCCTCCCCGTCGGACCGGACGAACTCGGCGTTGATGCCCCCCGTGTCGGCGAACCGGTCGTGATCCTGGAGGCGGGGCCCCAGCCGGTCCAGGTCGAGTTCGTCCAGTTCACCCAGCTGGTCCAGGTTTTCGTCCAGGAAGAACACGGCGTGCGGGTTGCCGGTGTCGACCCGGTGGTAGCGGAGGGTTCGATCGGCCACCGAAAGGGATTCCTCGGACACGTAGCGCCCGGATTCCTCGAAGGTCAACCGAACCGAGGCCCGGCCCGTCTCGCCGTTTCGCTCCACCCGGGCCCCGACGGTGGGGGCCAGCTGCTGAGCGATGGTCATCCGACTGGTTCCGGGCCGGGCGAGCCCGTGGTGGAAATACGCCAGACACCGGAGTCCGTTGCCGCAGGACTCGGCCTCGCTGCCGTCGGCGTTGAAGATCCGCATCCGCACGTCCGCGTCGTCGTCGGACCCGGCGAACAGGACGCCGTCCGCCCCCACGTCGAAGCCCCGCCGGCAGTGGCGGCGGGCGAAGTCAGCCCGGGTCCCGTCCGGGAGGACGGGCTCCTCCCGTTCGTCGACCACGATGTAGTCGTTGCCCAGACCGTGCATTTTCGCGAACGGGATCATCACGGGTCGGGTCCCCTCAGGACTCCGCCCGGGCCGGACGAAGCTCCAGCTGGCGAATGCGCTCCCCGGCCTCACGGGTCCGTTCGGCGTCCTGGATCAGCGCGAAGCGGACGAAATCGTCGCCGTGCTCGGGCACCTGGCCCAGGGCCCGCCCCGGGGTGGTGTTGATGCCGGCCTCCTCCAGCAGGCGGCGAGTGACGGTGAGGCTGTCGGTGCCCTCGGGCACCCGCGCCCACACGTAAAAGGTTCCCTCGGCGTGGACCGCCCGGAAGTTCGCGGCCTCGAGGTGGGGCACCAGGACGTCCCGGCGGCGGCGGTAGGTTTCCCGCATGGCCTGAACGTGCTCCTCGTCCCCGTAGACGGCTCCCCCGGCGGCCTGAAGGATCTGCGCCTGACCGGAGTGCATGTTGGTCTGGACCTCCTTGAACGGGTCCAGGTTGTCCGGCGGGCCCGCCACGAACCCGATCCGGTAATTGGTCATGTTGGACCGCTTGGACAGCGAATGAAACACCAGCCCGACCTCCCGCCCGCCGTCCCGCTCGAAGAGGCTGATCGGCGGCGTGTCCCCGTAATACATCTCGGAGTAGGCCTCGTCCGAGCAGAGGAGGATGTCGTGGCGGCGGCAGAAGGCGATGGCTTCGTCGTAGAAGGAGGGCGGGATGATCCGGGTGGTCGGGTTGTTGGGGCCGTTGAGCCACATGATTTTGGCCCGGCGGGCCTCGTCGGCGTCGATTGCGTCGAGGTCCGGGAGGAAATCGTTCTCCGGGAGCAGAGGCATGAAGACCGGTTGGGCCCCCCGCTGGAGCGCACCGGTGGTGTAGGGGGGATACCCGGGGTCCGGGATCAGGGCGGCGTCCCCGGGGTCCAGGTAGGCCATCGGCAGGGAGAACACCGCCTGCTTGGAGCCCAGCGTGGCGGTGATCTCCGACGCGGGGTCCAGACGAACGCCGAACCGACGTTCGAACCACCCGGCGGCCGCCCGCCGGAAGGAGGCCTGCCCCTCGTAGGCGGGGTAGCCCTGGTCGGGGTGGTCCCGGGCCTCGGACACCGCCGCCTCCACGGCCACCTCGGGCGTGGGGTCGGTGGGATCCCCGACCCCCAGGTCGATGAGGTAATCCTCACCGTGTTCCTCGATGACCTGCTGGCGGCTCTCGTCGACTTCGGCGAAGGCGTAGCCTCCGATGCTGTTCAGGTACTGGCTGGTCTCAACGCGGGCCACGGTGGAATCACTCCGTCGGGAAGAATTCCCGCCGGCCATCGACGGCCGACGGGCCGAGCGTCGGACGGTGCAAGCCTATCAAAGCCGAAAGCGCCCTTGCCAGCGCCGGGGGCGCCGCGGGCGGTGAAATCCCCATCCGAGGCGGAGCATTCGGCGGGAGTCGAGGAGTCCGTTCCCCCCGCCGTGACGGAGTGGTCCGGGGGGCTCAGGCGTCCCGGTGCCGGGAGGTCTGCAGGTAGGAGGGGTAGTCCTCGGTGCCGTCCAGGGCCGCGTCGGACACGACGATCTCGGGGTCCTCCCGGTCGGGGAAGGCCTCCCCGTACAGGTCGAGGAACATGTGGCGGGCCCACCGAACGTCCTCGGGGCGGTTGATGAGGTTCGAACGGATCTCGGTCGTCTGCCAGTCGGTGTCGTCCCGGTGGGCCTTGAGGGCCTGGAGGTTGCGGGTTCGAACCTCGAACCGCTCGAACCCGTCGTCCTCCTCCTCGCTCCAGCCGCCCGCCGCCACCCAGCCGATAAAGGCCCGTTTCTCGGGGTAGAGTCCCTTGTCACCGTGGAAGAACGTCCACTCGTCGCGCCAGTTCTCGGGGTGGTTGTCGGGCCCCGCCCAGAGGTGGACGCAGCGGACCCCTTCGTCGTAGTAGCCGCCCATGTGAACGCTTCGGCGCCGGGCGAGGCGGCTCAGTGCCTTCCAGTCCGTTCGGCTGAAGCTCATCGTCATACCTTCAGGGACTGCCCGGGCTCCAGGTAGTCGCAGGCCTCGTCCACGACGTTCTCCACGCGTTCCCGGCCGACGTCCCGGTAGTAGTCCTGGAAATTTTCCCCGTTCGAGCGCCATTCCCAGTAGTCCTCCACCAGGGCGACGCAGACCGACGGGACGCCCTCCATCGGCACCTTCCCCTTGTATTTGTCGCCCAGGTCGAACCGTTCACCCTCTCCCCCGCCCACGGTCATGGTGTAGTAGGGGAGCTTGGGTGGTCCTTCCTCCCGGGGGTTCTTCACCTGCACCCCGGTGAACCCGATGTCGGCGATCTGGTGCTGCCCGCAGGCGTTGAAGCAGCCGTCGATGCGGATCCGCACGTCCTCCTCCACGGTTTCGGGACCGAACTCGTCGAGCAGGCGCCGCTGGGTGATGCGGGCGATCTGCCGCGCGCCGATCATGGCCAGATCGCAGTTTTCGGCGTAGCAGGCGGTGACGTCGTAGAGGTTCTCCTGCCCGGCCTCGTTGAGCCCGATGGACTCGAGGCGCTCGTAGACCCGGGGGATGTCCTCCCACGCGATCCAGGGCAGACACAGGTGCTGCTGGGCCGTGGTGCGGGCGGTGCCGTTGCCGAAGTTTCGACTGATGTCGGCGAGCCGGCGCATCTGGGTGGGATCCATGTCCCCCAGGGGCAGGTAGGCCACCACGGAGGCGTAGCCGTCCTGCTTCTGGTCGAACACCTGGGTGCGGGCCCACCGCCGGGCGTGCTCGTCGTCGAAGAGGGCCGAGGGCCGTTTGGCGTCCTCGGGAACGGCCTCGCGGGGCGCCCGTTCCACGGGCTCGTGCTGGGACAGACGCTGCTCGAGTTCGGCCTCGTAGTCCCACCCCTCGGCCTGCTTGTCCATCTCCTCCCGGACGAGTTCCCGGAAGCGCTCCGCCCCGAAGGAGTCCACCAGGTACTTCAGCCGGGCCCGGTTGCGGTTCTTGCGTTCGCCCAGGCGCTGAAAGATCCGCACCAGCGCGTCGCAGACCAGCAGGGTTTCCTCCACGGGGGAGAACTCGAAGAGCAGGCGGGGTTTATGGGGGGAGGCGCCCAGCCCGCCGCCCGCGGTCACCTTCCAGCCGCGTCGACCGTTTTGCTCCCGGGCCACGAAGCCCAGGCAGTCGATGTCGGTCTGGCCCTGGTTCTGCGGCGTGGCGGTGAAGCTGGGTTTGAACTTGCGGCCGAAGTTCAGGTTCTGGGGGTGGGAGGCGAAAAAGTCGGACGCCGCCAGGGAATAGGGGAGCGGGTTGAAGACCTCGTCGGGGTCCACCCCGGCCAGGTAGTCACATTTCACGTTGCGAACCCCGTCCCCGCAGGCGCCCTTGTTGACCATTCCGGTCTCCTCGTAGATGTACTGCAGGGACTCGACCGCGGCCTCGAGGGGAACGTAGTGCAGCTGGATGTCCTGGCGGGTGGTTACGTGAGCCTCACTCTGACCGTACCGCTCGCAGACGTCCGCCAGCACGTCCATGTAATGGGCCGTCATTTTGCCGCCCGGGATCCGCTGGCGGAACATGTGGCTGGTGTGGTCGCGCTGACGGTAGATGCCGAAGCTCAGGCGCAGTTCCAGCAGCTCCTGGTTCGAAATGCTGCCGGAACGGTAGGCCAGCACCTTCTCCTCCAGCCACTCCAGCTCCTGAGCGTAAAAATCCTGGTCGACGTTGTAGCGGATTTGACCCATGGGCTCGCCCCGCTTTTAGTCTACTAAGTCTATCTACTTGCAAGTGATAACGTAGATGACCGCCGGGGGGCTGTCAACCGCCGAGCGGGATCAGGACTCCGTTCGAAGCCGCTCCAGCTCCCCGGCCAGGCGGTCGTAGTCCCGATCCCAGTGGTCCGGGTTCCGGGCGTCCTCCGGGGCCCGGCGGGGGGATCGGAAGCGCGCCCCCTCACGGTGGGCCAGCCGTTCGTCGGCCGGATGATCGCCCAGCAGCATCGTGCGGGCCCGCCCCGCGATAAACCGGTTCATCAGGAATTTGAGCAGGGTGCGGCGGGTTCCGTGCGGGTAACGATCGTAATGGTAGATCAAATCCCCCCGCTGTTTGAGCTCAAGGCGCTCGGCCAGGCCGCGGGCCCACTCCCGGGGGCCGCCGGTGAGGTAGGCCACCCGGAGGGGGGAGTGACCGTACACCGAGTCGAGGAACCCCCGCAGCCCCTCGGCGAGTTCCCAGTCCGCCTCCCCGGCGAGGGAGGCCAGCCGCTTTCGAAGCGTGGCCGGGGGCAGGCCCAGGGAGCGGGCCCAGCCGGGAAACAGCTCGTGGGCCTCGAACGGGTCCCCGGGGGCGTCCACCAGCGAATCGGCCCATGCTTCGGGGGGTGGGACCAGAAGCCCCTCGATTTTGACGACCAGCAGACGCAGCTCGAATTCCGGGTCGGACGGGGGCTGTGACGGTTCGATGGAGGAACCCTCCGGGAGGGTGCGGTTACGGCCGGACCGTCGGGGACGTTCGAACATCGATTATACTACAGCCGCGGCCCTCCGAGATTCGTCGTTCCGGGAGGATTCACGGTGGCCCGGCCGGACGATCACGAGGATCATCTGCATTCCGAGGATCGCCACGTCCACGGGGAACCCTGGCGGGTCCTCGACGGGGACCCGTATCCGTCCACGGCGGTGCTGTACGGGGCGGGCGGGGAGGCGGTGAGCCGCCGGGACCGGGAGCACTGGCACGAACGGCTCGTCGGCGGCGGGCTCGTCGAGCGGCTGTACGGAGCGGGGGTTGCGCCCTCGGGGGAGGATCCCCCCTCCCCGTCCGGCGTGGAGTTCGCGTCGCCGCACTACGAGGGGCTCGACGAACGGCTGCGCGGCGGATCGGTTCTTTTCGTGCCCGCCGCCCTGCGGACCGGGACGGGGGTCTGGCAGGATCTGGCGGCCAACGACGTGACGGTCAGCTGGGTGGCGGTGGATCCCGACGGGAAGGCCCCGAATCGTCCCCCCGTCGCGGTGCTTTCTGATTGGGTGGTCCAGGTGGGAGGCGGGCTGCCGGCCGCCCGGTCGGCGGGGATCGCGCCCGGGGTTTTTCACGTCACGAAGGACCACCTGGCGGCGTTCGATCGGGCCGCCCGGTCGGCCGAGGGGTTCCCGGCGGTTTTGAACCGGTTCCTCGAGGGGGACGGGGTGAAGATGCGTCCCGGGTTCCTGTACGAAGGGGAGTGGGACGGCGACCGTTCCGGTTCCTCAGACGAGTAGGTCCTTCAGGGCGTCCTCCAGGGTCGGATGTCGGAACTCGTAGTCGGTTTCCTCCCGCAGCTTCCGCGGGAGGACCCGCTGGGAGGCCGTGAGGATCTCGGCGGCCTGACCGTAGAGCAGCCGCAGGACGACGGGCGGAATCGGCAGGGCCGCGGGGCGGTTGAGCACGCGTCCGATGGTTTGGGTCAGCTCCCGGTTGCGCACCGGGTTGGGTGCCGAGAGGTTGAAGGTGCCCGACAGCCCGTGGTCAAGCAGGTGAAGGAGGGCCCCGACTTCGTCGGCGATATGAATCCAGGGGACGAACTGACGGCCGCGTCCGATCGGACCCCCCAGGCCCATGTGGAACGGCCAGACGCCCGGAAACGGGTTCAGCATTCGGTTGAGGGCCCCTCCCTCCCGTGAGAGGACCACGCCCGTGCGGACGATGGCCGTCGGGACCCCGACCTCGTGCTCGTCGTTGAGGGCCCGGGCCTCCCGCTCCCACTCCCGGCAGACCCCGGCCAGAAAATCGTCCCCCGAGGGGTCTTCCTCGGTCAGCACCTCGTCGCCCCGGTCCCCGTAGAAACCCACGGCGGAGCTCGAGACGAAGCCGTTCAGGGGCTCCTCGTAGTCGGTGATGGCTTTGACCACCGTGCGCGTGCCGAGCACGCGGCTTCGGCGGATTTCGCTCCGGTAATCCTCGGTCCACCGGCGGCCGAAAACGGGGGCCCCGGCCAGGTGAACCACGGCGTCCGTGCCGCCCGGAATCCGAAGGGAGGCCGGCTGCCGGGGGTCCCATCGAACGAACCCCGAACCGGTGCGGGAACGACTGGCGATCACCACGTCGTCCCCCCGGTCACGGAGCCGTCGGGTCAGGGCCGATCCAATAAGTCCCGTACCACCGGTGACCAGGACCTGCATGGGCATCTCCCGCCGAACCAGTAACGTCAATTGTCCTCATTATGACAGATTCACGGAGGATGGGCTGAGACCCGCGACGCCGGTCGGGAAAATCGTTGCGAACTTTCGGGGGCGATGTATTATCCGTATCCGTCTGCTCGGGGGGGTACCCGAGCGGCCCCAACCGCAACCTTTCCCCGGAAGGAGCCATCCTTTCGTGAGCCAGGCTGCCACCGCCTCAGGGACGACCTCCACCGGTGATTTTGGCGTCAGTGGCTCCAAGCTGGGCATGTGGATGTTCCTCTGTGCCGACGCCATGATGTTCGCCGCCCTTTTCGCCGGGTACGCCATGCTCCGGCTGGCCAACGCGAGTACCTGGCCGCTTCCCGACGAGCACCTGAACATTCCGATGACGGCCATCTTCACCTTCGTGCTGATTATCAGCAGCGTCACCATGGTGAAGGCCTTCGAGGCGGCCGACCGGGACGACGACTGGTGGCTGAAGTTCTGGCTCGGGGCGACGATCTTCTGGGGACTCTCCTTTCTGGGGTTTCAGATTTACGAGTGGACCGAGCTTCTGATGCACGGGGCCTACCCGACCCTGCACGGGGCGGAGGGGCTTTTTTACGCGACCTTCTACACCCTGACGGGGTTCCATGGCTTTCACGTGACCTGCGGGGTTCTCTACAACGGCACCGTCCTCTTCAACGCCTACCGCGGTCGCTACCGCGGCGGTCGAAGCGAGGGCGTTGAGATCGCCGGGCTGTACTGGCACTTCGTGGACCTGGTCTGGATCCTTCTGTTCACGTTCATCTACCTCATCTGAGGGGACGTCGGACGCGGGTTCGTCCCCCGTGACACGGGAGTCACACGATGGTCGAGCAAGCTCATGAGCATCCATGGTACGTTGCGGTGTTCCTCTGGCTCGGAGCGCTCACCCTGCTCGAGGTGGGTGTGGCCTATCTTGGATTCGGGCGGGGGACCCTGATCGCGATCCTGTCCGTGCTGGCGGTCGCGAAGGCCGGGCTGGTGGCGCTGTATTTCATGCACCTCAAGTTCGAACGCTCCAGCCTGATCCTGTTCGTGACGACCCCGCTTGTCTGTGTGCTGCTGCTGATCGCCGTCGTGGCCGTCGATGCCCTCAGGATCGTACCGTGACCCGACGACTGCGCGTGGAGTGTGAGCGATGATCGGCGTTCTGGTTGGCTGTGCCGTCTGTTTTGGATCCACGCACTCCGGCGTCCAGCTGGTGATGCTGGGTCTGCTTCTGCTTCCGTTCCTGATGGTGGGGGGCATGATGGGGCTGCTTTACCTCAAGGGGGCTTTCGCCACCCGCTCCCCGGAGGCCGCCGCGGTTCCCGGAACGTCCCCGCCCGCCTCGCGAGGGGACCGCTAGACCATGCAGACCAAGTGGACCGCCCTCGCCGTCGTCCTGCTGTTCTTGTTCGTGGGGATGGTGCCGCTGATGGCCTCCGGGGGCAGCGGCCCGGGGTTCTGGATGTGGTTCACCGAGGCCGTCACCCAGGAGGGCGACCAGATCGGGACCCTGTTCAACTGGGTCCTGGTGCTGTGCGGCGTGCTGTTCGTGGGGATCCACGCCGTCATGATTTACTTCGTGGTGGCCTACCGGGAGGGCGCCCTGGAGGAAACCTCCGACGTGCACGGCCACCTGGGCATCGAACTGACCTGGACGGTCATCCCCACCGTGATCATGGTCCTTCTGGGGATTTACTCCTTCAACGTCTACTCCCAGGTCATCGCGTCGCCCGAGGAGGAGCCGCTTCGGGTCGAAGTCACGGCCCTCCAGTTCGCCTGGCAGGTGAATTATCCGAACAGCGACATCCAGATGTCCAACCGAATGGTGCTGCCGGCGGATCGTGCGGTCTCCTTCCACCTCGAGGCCGAGGACGTCCTGCACAGCTTCTTCGTGCCCTCCTTTCGGGTCAAGCAGGACGTGGTGCCGGGCATGACCACCCACCTTAACGTCAGCGGCATCCGTGAAACCGGTCAGTACGACATCCGCTGCGCCGAGCTGTGCGGGGTGGGTCATTATCGGATGACGGGGGATCTGACGGTCCTCACCCCCCGGCAGTTCCAGGAGTGGAAAACCCTGCCCTCGGCCGGCGAGCGTCGAGACTACGTCAAGAAGGTGACCCAGAATGAGTCCTGAGGCCGCGGCGACCGAACACGACGAGCATCCCGCCCCCACGAAGGTCCTCTGGCGGTCCGTCTTCACGCTGGATCACAAAATTATCGGGCTGCAGTACATGACCTCCAGCCTGTTCTTCCTGCTTCTGGGCGGGCTGCTGGCGCTGGGGATCCGGATGGAGCTGATGTATCCGGTGTCCCAGGGTGGACCGGTGCTGCTGGATCCCGGGTCCTACAACGAGTTCTTCACGATGCACGGCACGATCATGGTTTTCTTCGCCGTGATCCCCTTCCTGACGGGCGGGTTCGGAAACTACCTGGTGCCCATCATGATCGGGGCGAAGGACATGGCGTTTCCCCGGCTGAACTCGATCGCGTTCTGGCTGATTCCCTCCGCGGGCCTGCTGCTTCTATCCGGGTTCATTCTTGATCAGGGGGCGGCCGCGGGCGGGTGGACGGCCAACCCGCCCCACAGCGTGGTTGAACCGGTCGGTCAGACGGCGTGGATCCTCTCGCTGATCTTCCTGGGGAACTCCTCGATGCTGGCGGCCATCAACGTCCTGGTAACCGTCATCAACATGCGCGCGCCCGGGATGAGCTGGGGCCGCCTGCCGCTGTTCGTGTGGACCATGGTCGTCACCTCGGTGCTGGTGCTGCTGGTGATCCCCCTGCTGAGCGGCGGGATGCTGCTGCTTCTTCTGCAGCGAATCCTGGACATGGCCTTCTTCACGGCGCCGGCGGGTGAACCGCTGCTCTGGCAGCACATCTTCTGGTTCTTCGGACACCCGGAGGTCTACATCGTCATCCTGCCGGCCATGGGCCTCATTTCCGAGGTGCTTCCGGTGTTCTCCCGGAAACCCCTCTTCGGGTACAAGTTCATCGTCGCCTCCAGCATCGCCATCGGCACGCTGTCCTTTCTGGTCTGGGGGCACCACATGTTCTCGTCGGGGATGAGTCCCTACGCCGGGATGGGGTTCATGATCTCCACCATGCTGATCGCGGTGCCCTCCGGGGTGAAGGTCTTCAACTGGGTGGCCACGCTCTGGCGGGGGTCCATCAGCCTGAAGACCCCGATGCTGTTCGCCCTGGGCTTCGTCTCCATGTTCATGATCGGGGGTTTCAGCGGGCTGATGCTGGCCGTGGTCCCCTTCGACCTCCACGTGCACGACACCTATTTCGTGGTGGGACACTTCCATCTGGTGATGGTGGGGGCGGCGGTCATGGCCCTCTTCTCCGGGATCTATTACTGGTTCCCCAAGATGTTCGGGAAGATGTACCACGAGCTGTCGGGGCAGATTCACTTCTGGCTGACCTTCGTTTTCTTCAACGCCACCTTTCTCCCGCTGCAGATGGCCGGGCTGGCCGGGATGCGCCGCCGGATCTTCAGCTACCCCGAACAGTACGCCACCCTGAACTACTGGGTGTCGATCAGCGCCTTCGTGCTGTTGTCCGCCCAGGCGCTGTTCTTCTTCAACCTGATCTATTCGCTCTGGAAGGGCGAGCGGGCGGAGGCCAACCCCTGGGGCGCCAAAACCCTCGAGTGGACGGTTGAATCCCCCGCCCCCCACGGCAACTTCGAGACCGTGCCCACCGTCACCCGCTGGCCCTACGATTTCGGCGGTCCCGTGGAGGGCGAGGTCGAGACCCAGGCGGGACCGATGTCCGAGGTGCATCCCGCTTCGCCCTGAGCGGCGCTTCCCGTCCCCGATCCTGCATCCCGGTCCGCCGACGTAACCGAGGGTGGGCCCGGTCCCCGCGGTGTCTTCCGTGAACGTCCGCACTCTGGTTCGGCGTCTGTCGGTGCTCGCCGTGCTCGCCGCCGGTACCACCGCGGTGGCCGGCGGCCTGGTGCACGCCACGGGCGCCAGCCTGGCCTGCCCGGACTGGCCGCTCTGCTTCGGGGAGTATTTTCCGCCCCTTTACCCGATCTCCTCCGGGGTCCTCTTCGAACACGGTCACCGTCTTCTGGCCGCGCTGACGGGCTTTTTGATCCTGGGTACCGCCATCGGCGTGGCGAGGCTCCCGGAGGCGGGAACGGGCCAGCGGCTTCTGGGGGGCGGGGCCTGCGTCCTCGTGGTTGTACAGGCGCTGCTCGGAGCCGCCACCGTGATCATGGGGCTTCCGAGGTGGGTGAGCATCACCCATTTCGTGTTCGCGCAATTTACCCTGATGGCCGTTCTTCTGCTGAGCTGGAGCCTCCACCGGCGACGGTCGGGTTCCGACCCGTCCTACCCCGCGTGGGATCGACGGCTGGTCCTGGCGGGCCTGCTGGTGAGTTTCGGACAGATGGTGCTGGGGGCCTGGCTGCGTTACCTCGGCACCCGGGGTCAGATGGTGGCGGGCTTCTGGGCGTCCTCCCTGGAGGACGTGGTCCCGTGCGGGACGTATCCGCTCTGCCCCCCCCGCTGGCTGACCGGGATGCTCGACTTCTACCGCACGATCTACCTGTTCCACCGGGTGGGTGGGGTGGTGGTGCTGCTGACCGTGGTGCTGCTCGTGGTGCGCTTTTACCGACACCGGGGCCGATCGTCGTCCCCCTATGCGCTGGCTCTTCTGGCCCTGGGATTGGTCTTCGTCCAGGTGCTCGTCGGCGAACTGTCCGTTCGGAGTTACCTGGCCCCCGTGCCCGTGACGCTTCACCTGGCGGGGGCGGAACTGCTGCTGATCACCCTGACGCTGATGTACCTCAGGGTCCGCCGGCCCGCCTGGCTGGCCCTGAAGGGGAGGGGTTGAGGTGCCCGGGTCCCCGCGTGATTACCTTTCGCTGACCAAACCCCGCATCACGCTCACCGTGCTCCTGACGACCTACGTGGGCTACCGGATGGCCCCGGGCGGCGTTTTGAATTCCTGGAAGTGGGTGTGGGTTCTTCTCGGGACGGGTCTCACGGTGGCCGGGGCGGCCGTCCTCAACGGTTATCTGGAAATTGAATCCGACGCTCGCATGGAACGCACGCGAAATCGACCGCTTCCGGCGGGCCGGGTTGCCCCCCGCCGTGCGCTGGGGTTCGGCACGGCGGCCTCCGTGCTTGGGCTAATCGGGCTGGCGTGGGGAGCCAACCTCCTCACCGCGGGGCTGGCCCTGCTGGCCCTCCTGATCTACACGCCGGTTTACACCCTGATGAAACCCCGAACGTCCCTTTCGACCCTCGTGGGGGCCATTCCCGGGGCCCTCCCCCCCGTGATCGGCTGGGCGGGCGCGGCCGGTCGCGTCGACCCCCCGGCCGTTGCCCTGTTCGCGATCATGTTCGTCTGGCAGCCGCCGCATTTTCTCGCCCTGGCGCTCGTCCGGGAATCCGACTACGCCCGGGCCGACCTCGCCATGCTGCCCGTCGAACTGAATCGGCCGGCGTCCCTCCGACAGATCGTCGTCTACGCTTCGACCCTGCTTCCCCTGACCCTGGTGCCCACCCTCCTGGACGTCGCCGGGGGCTGGTATGCGACCGGGGCCCTCGTACTGGGGACTGGGTTCCTGGCGGCGAGCCTGTCGGGCCTGTGGTGGGACCCCGCCCGGCTCGAGGGCTGGGCCCGGGGACTGTTCGTCCTCTCGATCCTCCATCTAACGGGGTTGTTCGGGCTGCTGCTGCTGAACCCGGCGGGTTGATGGGGGACGGCCTCGACCCCGGGGCGTCGGGATCGGGGATCGGACTGTCCAACCGATCCCTGGGGGGGCTTCTTGTGTTGTTCGTGGTGGGGTGGTTCCTGCTGGGGACCACCTGGGCGGTGGTTCGTCCCACCGTGGATGACGTGGTGGCCTGGCTGCCCGCCTTCAACGCGCTGTGCAACGGTCTGGCCGCCGGATGCCTCGTGGTGGGCTACTGGCGCATCAAACGGCGGGACGCCCGGGGTCACCGCAGCGCCATGGTCGGGGCCCTGGTCTGCTCGGTGTTCTTTCTGATCAGTTACGTCACCCGGGTGATGCTGGAAGGAACGCACGTGTTTCCCGGCACGGGGGTCGTCCGGGTCGTTTACCTGAGTGTGCTTTTCAGCCACATGATTCTGGCGATGCTCGTCGTGCCGATGGTGATCTACACGCTTTACCTGGCCCTGAGTGGTTCGTTTAGGCGCCACCGGCGGTGGGCCCGATGGACGTTCCCGATCTGGCTGTACGTGTCGTTGACGGGCATCGTCGTCTACGTCATGCTGTATCAGCTTTACGCCCCTGGTTGATCGTCGTTCCTGCGGCAATTCCGGGTCCGATCGGTCGGACCTCGTTCCCATTCACGCTTCCGGGAGGCAGCCATGACCCCCGACACGACGTCCTCCGACGGTGATTCGACCTCCGGCACGGAAGTCGAATCCAGCGCCGAGGAACCCGAGCTGGACGAATGGTGGAGCTGGAGCAACTTCGCCCGGCTGTTTATCTTCCCCCTCATTATCGTCGTGGTCGCGGTGGTGATCTACGGGCTGTTCCAGTTCATGCTGCAGGATCGTCGGACCGTGCAGGATTACATTAACGGGATCGAGAACGGCACCGAAAGCCAGCGCTGGCGCATGGCCTACTCGCTGGCCCAGGAGGTCCGACGCCACGACAGGGAACGGGAGTTCACCGCCCAATCGGCGGGCGAGGTGGTCCGGCTCTACAGGACGGCCGAGGATCCTCGCATCCGACAGTACCTGGCCCACGTGCTGGCGGCGCTTCCGATCCCCTCCGCCGTGGACGCCCTCGAAGAGGGGATGCAGTCGGAGGAACCCGGCGTGCGGGTGAACGCGGCGCTGGCGCTCGGTCGACTGGCGGAACGGGCGGAATCGGACGATCTCCGTGAGCGGCTGAGGGCAAGCATCCCGAAAATATCCGCGCTGCTCGACGATTCCACCCCGGAGGTGCGTCGGATGGCCGCTTTCGTGCTGGGCAGCCTCGGGGACTCCCGGGCGGTTCAGCCGCTCAAAAGGACGCTCAACGACCCGGCCCGGGACGTCCGGTGGAACGGAGCGATCGCGCTGGGCCGGCTCGGGGACGACGCCGGCCGGGAGGTTCTGCTGAAGGTCCTGCGGCAGGCCGCCCAGGGGGAACTGGAGGCGTTCGAGCCCTCGGTTCGACAGAACCTCGTCGTCAACACGATCCGGGCCCTCCGAACGCTCGACGTCGCGGGGGCTCGCCCCCTCCTGGAGACCCTCGGCCGGGAGGACCCGGACCCGGAGGTTCAAAAGGCGGCCCGACGGGCGCTAAAGTCCCTTCCGAACGGTGATACCGCCTCGTGACGGCTCCTCGTCGTGAGGTTTCCAGGGCGGACGTTCTTGCGAAACCGGAAGGGTTGGATACAGTTTAGCGTTGGAACTGACCTTCCGCGGACGGAGCGTCTTCAGCCATGCCCCACTTCATTACGGACACCTGCATCGGCTGCACGGCCTGTGCGAAGAAGTGTCCGGTGGACTGCATCTACGGGGAGCGAAACGAGCTTCACGTCATTGATCCGGAGGTCTGCATCGACTGCGGGGTCTGCGGCCTGGTCTGTCCCGTGGACTGCATCTACGACGAACAGGACGAACAGATCTTCCAGAAGAGCCCCGGGCAGTGGGAGAAACCCACCGTCGAACCGGCCCTCTGCACGGCCTGTGATTACTGCATCGACATCTGTCCCACGGAGTGCCTGGAGCTGGTGCCGCGGGAGTCCCCGGAGGATTTCTTCGACGTGGCCGAACTGGTTCGACCGGAGGACTGCATCAGCTGCAACTTCTGCGCGGAGGTTTGCGACAAGGACGCCATCTGGCTGGTTCCGCCCCGGGAGGCCGAAGCCGCCGCCTGATCGGAACCCCGAACCGGACCGTTCTCCCGAGGTCAAGCGAGTGCTTCGAGCGAACGAGACCCCCATCTTCCACGAACGGATGACCCCTCATGGACATCGAACTCTGCCGGGCCAAGATCAGCCATCTTCGGGTCACGCAGACGGAACTGGACTACACCGATGGCAGTCTCACCCTGGACCCGGAGGTCATGGCGGAGGCGGGGCTGCAGCCCTACGAGAAGGTCCTGGTCATCAACCTGAACACCGGCGATCGTTTCGAGACCTACCTGATCGAGGGTGAGGCGGGATCCCGGGATGTCTGTCTCAACGGCGGCACGGCCCGGCTGGGCAAGAACGAGGATGAACTCATCGTCATGTCCTTCGCCCGTATGGCCCCCTCGGAGGCCGAGGGGTTCAGCCCCACCATTCTCTACATGGACGAGGAGAACCGCATCCGCGAGCGCGGCTGAGTTGCCCGTCCGGTTCCCCCGACCGCCCTTTCTTCCCACCGGCGACTCTTCGACGGGCTGCGCCGGGTGGCGGGGTGTGCCGTGAGATCCCTGGCCTGGGTGCTTGGTCCCCTTCTGAGCGTCCTGGTGCTCCTGGTGGTCTGGGTGAAGTACCAGGAGCGCCGCGGGATCTTTTTTCCGCGGACCTACGATCGAGGGGCCCTCCGACGACTTCCGGCGGACATCGAGTTCGTGACGTTCGACGGCGAGGACGACGTGCGCCTGAGCGGGTTCTGGCGGTCCGGTGAGGCCGGGGCTCCCGTGGCCGTGCTGGCCCACGGGAACGCCGGGCACGCCCTGGATCGGGTCTTCTGGTTCGAGGCGGCCCTGCCGCCGGACTGGCACGGGCTGGTCTTCGACTACCGGGGGTACGGGCGGTCGTCCGGCGTGCCCTCCGAGGAGGGGCTGTACGACGACACCCGCCGTGCGGCTCGGTGGGCCCGCCGGCGCGCCAACGGCGCCGCGCTCGTGCTGCACGGTCGGTCGCTCGGGGTTCCCGTGGTCGCTCACGCCGCGATGCACGTGCCCGCCGCGGGTCTCATCCTCGAGAGCGGCTTTCCCGACGCCCGCTCGGTGGCCCGCAGGATTCTGCCGCTTCCGGGCATCGGGTATCTGCTGAGCGTCCGGTTTGACACCGTCGAGTACGTCCGGCGTGCCCAGCGGCGCCGCGGGCCGATTCCCAAGCTGGTGATTCACGGCCGGAACGATCGCGTCCTTCCGTTCGAGCTGGGGGAGTCCCTGCACCGGCGTCTGCCGGAGCCGCGGCAGCGCTGGTTCGTGGACGGGGCGGGCCACAACGACCTCGTTCGGCGGGCGGGAGGGCGTTACGGGGAAAGGGTGAGGACGTTCCTTCGGGAGGCCCTCGAGGATCAGAAGAGTTCGGGCAGCTGATCCGGATCCAGGCGGTAGCCGGTGTAGAACGGGCCGAAATCGCTGTAGCGGGCACTGACCTCGTCGAAGCGCATATCGTAGACCAGTCGTTTGAAGTTCACCGCGTCGTCGGCGTAGAGCGTCACGCCCCACTCCCAGTCGTCCAGCCCCACCGCGCTGGTGATGATCTGGCGAACCTCGCCGGCGTAACGGCGGCCGATCCTGCCGTGGCTGGCCATCATTTCGGCTCGCTTTTCGGTGGGCAGCTGATACCAGTTGTGCTCGGGGCCCCGCCGTTTTCGCATGGGGTAAAACGTAACGTAGTCCATGTCCGGCAGGGCGGGGTGAAGCCGCTGTTCGCGGTATTTTTCGAGCCGCTTCATGATCTCCTTCCGGCGGGTCTCGTACTCCTCGGTCCCCGGCTCGACGTCCTCGTCCTCCAGGGCCTCCTCGGCCCGCTTTTCCGGCGGACGATAGAGGCTGGTCTCCGTCACGGACAAAAAGCTGTCGTGGCGCTCGACGTGGGCCCCGAGGGCGGACCCCAGAAGCGGCCGCTGGAACGCCTCCAGTTCCTCCAGGGTCTCGGCCATGTAGAGTGTCATGAAATCCGCCTGATCCGACACGAGCCGCACGAGTTCGAAGCGATCGGTGGCGGCGAATTCGGCGAGGTGGTCCCGCTGTCGGCGGGCCCGCGCCTCACGGTCGGAGGGATCGTCCGACGGACGGCGCTGAACCGTGAAAATCAGGTGAGAGACGAACCAGCCCTCTTCGGTCTCCGGGGGATCGCGGCGGGGCATGGAGGAACTACCGGGACGAACCGAGCACGGAGTCGAGGGCGAAACACGGCTCGCGAAGCAGGCTCAACCCGCCGAGGGCAATGGCCAGGTAGACGGCGTTGTACGCCGCGACGCTGTGTTCCTGAAGCATGAACTGGCCAAGCGAAAGGAACACGAGCGTGACGGACACGGTCACGAAGGCGACGGTTCGATACAGGCCCAGCAGCAGAAGTACCCCGACCGCGAACTCCACGAAGGGAAGCACCGCGCCGAACGCGCTCAAAAAGAGGTCCGGCAGCGGCGTGCCCGCGAACTGCTCCTGCACGTAGCTGATGAAATTGTACACGCCGGTCCGGAAGAGCTTGTCGGAACCGGCCATCAGGAACATCCCACCGAGGAACAGTCGAACCACGGCGACGGCCCATCGGGTGCTGTCGTCCTGCATGGGTAAACGCCCTCCGCGGGCAGGGAATCGTCAGGGCTTGCGGGTAATGGTAATTGGGCGGACATCCTCGTCAACGGCTCCGGCGGCCGGTTACGGGTCCTCCGGCTCCTCCTCGAACGTTTCGCGCACGATCAGGCGCGTGCCCACGTCCACCATCCGGTAAAGCTGTTCGACGTGGCGGTTGTGGAGACGTACGCAGCCCTCGGAGGCCCGGGTCCCCAGGGAGGCCGGGTTCGTGGTCCCGTGGATGCCGTAGTGGGGTTTGTCGATGCCCAGCCACCGGGAGCCAAGCGGGTTGTCCGGGGAGCCCGGGGGCTGGGCGGGCTCATCGTCCGGCACGTACCAGGGGTTGCGGAGTTTGTTGACGATCGTGAACTCTCCCCGCGGTGTGGGTCCGGTGTCGGCCCCGATCGCGACCGGATACGCCGCGACCAGTCGACCCTGGCTGAAGGCCCGCAGCCGGAAGCGCTCCAGGGACACCACCAGTCGATCCACGCTGGCGCCGGTGTCGACCACGAGGGCCGGCGCCGGCGGTTCGGCGGGGGAGGACGTCGCCGCGAGGGCGAGGATCAGGATCCCGATCAGCAGTTTACGAAGGCCAGGGCGAAACACCGCGGGTTCCTCCCGTCCTCGGGATGCGAAGCGTCCGGGTAGCCGCCGGCCGACCCACCCCGGGATCCGGCGTCATCGACCGGGACGGTGCTCCCGTTCGCTTGCTTCGGCGAGATCGAGGGGCTCCATGAGTTCACCGAGGGAAACCCCGTACACGTTCGCGAACGCCAGCAGCTCGATCGGGTCGATGCGCCGCCGTCCCGATTCGCAGTTGGAAACGAACACCTGATCCCGACCGAGCCGCTCGGCCACCTCGGCCTGGGTCAGTTCTCGCTCGTGGCGCAGGTCCCTGAGGGTGTCCCGGAGCTGTTCCGTCAACCAGAATTTCGTGGATTCCTCCAGCAGCTCGGCGGGCTCCTCGACGGAAACAGGCACGGGCGATCACGTCCCGGGCGGTCGTGGCGGCTCGTTTGTTTGATTCTTTATTCTAAACTCCTATAGTCGGCGGCTCAAAGTACGACCCGGCGCTCGGAGAAGGGGCTTCACCCGCCGGGGAAACCCCCCGACGCGGGCCGGGGTTCCTCCGGCCGGGCGGGGGGTTCTTCCGGGCTTGAAGAATGTCGGTCGGAAGTAATTCTATGGGTAGTCGGGATGGACGTCGTCTGTTCGCGTCCGGCGAGCATCCTGCCGTTCGATCCGTTTTGGCCCGGACCTCGGTCGAGAATCATCACGAGGAGGGATTGCGGTGGACGTTGGCACCGATCTGCGCCGGCACATCGCCCGGACGGAGTGGGACCACCCGCACGCGACGGGGGAGTTCACCCAGCTGCTCGGTCGGATTACCCTGGCGGCCAAAATCGTCTCCCGGGCCGTCAACAAGGCCGGGCTGGCCGGGGTCCTCGGCAAGACCGGGGCCGAGAACGTCTTCGGTGAGGAGCAGGCCGAGCTGGACGTAATGGCCCACCGGGTCTTCAGCCGGGCCCTGAAGTCCAACGGCGGCGTGTGCCTCATCGCGAGCGAGGAAAAGGAGGAGCCCGAGCCCGTCCGGGACCCCGAACTGCGCGGCAAATACATGGTGACCATGGATCCCCTGGACGGTTCCTCGAACATCGATTACAACGTGAGCATCGGGACCATCTTCGGAATCCACCGAAAAGATCCCGACGAGGAGGGGGATTACCGGGCTCGGGGGGGGGACCTCCTGCGGCCGGGGCGGGAACTCGTGGCGGCCGGCTACGTTATTTACGGTTCCTCCACGATGCTGGTTTACACCACGGGCGAGTCGGTCGACGGGTTCACCCTGGACACCTCCATCGGGGAATTTCTGCTGTCGCATCCCGACATTCGGATTCCGGAGTCCGGTGGATCCTACAGCGTCAACGAGTCCTATTACGATCGGTGGGAACAACCGATCCAGCGGTGTGTGGATCGGTTCCGCGGGGATCCGGACTACACGTCCCGATACATCGGATCGCTCGTGGCGGACTTTCACCGCAACTTGCTGGGCGGCGGCGTCTTCCTTTATCCCAACGAACC
>CAZEBV010000015.1:17540-22960 GCA_964510695.1 uncultured bacterium | reverse complement strand
ATCGGTCCTCGGCCCGCTTCCGCTGACGCTGAAGCACGTCCGGCGGGAGGTTCCCCACGGCCGAGAAACCCGTCAGGCGTTCCAGTTCACCCCGGTCGGTCACCGACCGGGGTTCGGGCTTCCAATCGGGGCCGAGGCCCCGGATGGTGGCTTCGACGTGGCCTTCACCCGCAGGATAAAATCCCCACCGGTGAAGCGTGAGGTCCACGTCGTAGCCGAACCGGTCGAGGCAGGCTCCGTAGACTCCCTTCAGGTAATGGAAAGGAGGGCTCCAGGCCACGTGGGTTCCGCCGTGGACGTGAACGCGGGAGGTTCCCTCAGCCCGGGCGAGAGGGACGATCACGGTCTGAAGCACGAGGGAGGTGGAGCCGGCGCTGCCGTCCGGCGCCCGCTCGGCCACGTCGAACCGGTACCGGCCGGAGCGCGGGGGATGTTCCGGGGTGAATCGAAGGGTCCTGGAACCGGGTCCGTCCCCCTGAACCGCAGCATCGCAGATGGCCGCCGCGGCGTCCACGGCGGTCAGGTGCTGCGGCCTGAGCCCGGGTCGTTCTCGTCCCCCCCGAACGTTCTCGAGCCGAATCGGTCGGCCCGTCATGCAGGACAGGCTGAGGGCCGTCCTGAGCAGCTGCCCCCCACCTTCCCCGTAACGGCCGTCCAGCGTCACCCGGGCGCCGCTACCCATGCCGGGGCCGAACCCTCCTCGGCGGACTGAGCCATCCGTTCCACGGTCCGACACGCGCCGCAAGCGGCGGTCGATCGTTGTCCACCTCGACGCAGGGAACCGTCAGGACGGGCCCCGGCCCGTTCACGGCGCCAGAGCACGATGAATTAACCGGTTTCGGCGGGGAATCAACAGGGTTGCGGAAGCGCTTGAACCGTTCGACCCCTGCCTGATGATCGAGAATCCTTCCGGGGGCGGGCGAAGCGAGGAATCACAGCGGGGTTCTCTGACCGCTGCCGGAACGAGGGTTCGGGCGGACGGCGATCGATTCAGGACTCCGGTTCCTCCAGGGTCTGTTCCCAGTCGTGAAGTTCCTCTTCCTCCATGCCCAGGTAGTGACCGACCTCGTGGATCACGGTCCGCCGGATCCGGGTACGGATGGTCCCGGGATCCGAGTACAACCTCAGGAATACGTTCCGGTAGAGTTCGATCCGAGGGGGCTCACCCGCGGCCCGTTCGTAGCGCTCCGCTCGGCGTGGACCGGCGTACACCCCGAGCAGTCCCGGACCGAACGTCTCCCGGTAGGACTCCGGGGGCTCGTCGACCACGTGCAGGGGAAGCGGTTCCTCCTCGATCAGCGACTGCACCCAGCCTGGAAGGTCACGGTACGCTTCCTGAACCCAGCGGTCGAACTGCTCCGACGTGACATCACCGTCGGCCATGGTCCTCACCCGAGCCGGGCAAAATCAGGCGAACAGGTCGTTCATCATGTCGAGGACCACGTCCCTGAGATCCTCCTCGTCGTCGTCCATGAACGCCGAGAGTCCATAGAGGGGGGCAGTCGGTTCGGAGGCCTCGGCGGCCCGGGCACGATCCACGGCCTCCTTCAGGTCCCTGAGAAACTCTTCGACGACGTCGGCGTGATGATGCATGACGGACAGGTGTACGCTGGGGGGGTTCTGCTGTCGTTCAAGTTCCCATCCCTGCTCGCCCATGAATTCTTCGACCTTCCAGACGTCCACGTCGGGGTCGGTCGATTCGATGGCGAAGATACACATATCCGGATCCGAGACGATACGGAGGCCGTCGATTTCGCGGACCCCGTCCATCAGGGACTCGGTTGCCGCCATCACCCGTTCGGTGATGGTACGGTAGCCGCCCTTTCCGAGGTACTGCATGACGGCCCACGCCGCGGCCATCGGCCCACCGGGCCGCGTTCCCTGAAGGTTCGGTGCGGCGTAGATGCCTCCCGGCCACTCGTCGTAGTAGTACAGCTGATGCCGCCGCAGCTTACGGTTTCGGTGCAGCAGCACGGAGGTACCCTTGGCCGTGTATCCGTACTTGTGAGGATCCGCGGAGATGGAGGTTACGCCCGGGACGGAGAAGTCGAACGCGGGTAAATCGGGGTCCTGCTCCCGAAGGAACGGCAGGACGAACCCTCCGATGCAGGCGTCCACGTGAAGCGGAACGTCACGTTCGGCGGCGTGACCGGCGAGCGCTTCCACGGGGTCGATCACTCCGTGAGGGTAGGAGGGAGCCGACGCCACCACCAGGGCGGTCCGTTCCCCGACCCGTTCAGGAAGTTCCGAGGGATCGGCGCGCCAGTCCGCCCGTACCGGAAGTCGTTTCACCTCGAGGTCGAAGTAGTGGGCCGCCTTGGCCCAGGCGGGGTGGGCCGTCTCCGGCAGCACCAGCTCCGGCCGGTCGACCTCCGGGCGTTTTTCCCGGAGGCGCTCCCGGGCCGTGTAGACGGCCAGGAGAATGCTTTCGGTGCCACCCGAGGTCAGGTTTCCCACGACCTCATCGTCCCCCTGAAGCAGGTCGGCCGTCATCGCAACGACATCACGCTCGAACGTGAGAATGCTGTTGAAGGCGAGGGGGTTCAGGGCGTTCAGCGACGAGAACATCTCGTAGGCTCGATTGCGAACCCGTTCGACGTCCCTGTCCACGTGATACACCAGGCTCCAGGTGCGCCCCTCACGCCAGGACGCATCCTCCTCCTTCAGGTCGCTCATCCGGTCGAAAAGCTCATCCTCGGCGCGGCCCTGCTGGGGAAGTTCCATGGTGGCCTCCTGACGGGGGTATCGAGGTAATGCGTGTACTTTCTCCGGGGCACCGGGTAGAAACATTTCGAAGACACCATTGTGAAGGGGATTCGGGCCGGGCTCAAGTCCGGCCCGAATCCCCGGGACCGGGGCGGCGATTACGACTTCCGGCTCCACCAGAGATGCTTCGAACGTCCCGCGGCTGGACGGGGCCCCTCCGAGCCGCTACCGTGTTCGGGCACGGATGCACCTCGCCCGGGAGGTGAAACGTCCTGGACCTGCTGCTCGCCTTCATCGGCCCGGCGCTGGTCGTGAACGGGATTCCCCACTTCGTCCGGGGAATCGTGGGCGACCGGCACATGACCCCGTTCGCCCGGCGTTCCTCGGCCGTCACGAACGTACTCTGGGGGCTGTTCAACCTGGGCGCCGGAGCGTGGACCGCCGCTGGCGTCGCTGTCTGGCGTCTTTCGACCGTCACCGCCGTGACCCTGGCCTGGTTCTGGTCGGACGCAACTCGACGGCTCCCCTGGCATAAACCCCCGGATCCGTCGGAGGGGTAGGGCAGCCCCGGGCGACTTACCCGTGTTCCGTGGTGTCTCCGGAACGTGCCTGAACGGCGCCGGAGCGAATCAGCACCAGGATCCCGCCGACCACCGTGATCGTCCCGATCCCCTGCAGGGCCGAGAGGGTCTCCCCGAAGATCAACCAGCCCCAGAACAGGGCGAACACCGGCTGAAGAACGATGATCAGCGACGTGTCCAGGGCGGGCAGTCCGGGCAGGGCCCGTGTGATCAGCAGCCAGCCCCCGACCTGCACCACCATGGCGAGGAGCACGAGCCAGCCCTGGCTGGGCGGGCCGGGAAACGGATCGAAGGCGGGCTCGGCCAGCAGCCCGTAGACCAGGCAGACGGTTCCGGTGGCCAGGGTGGCGTCCAGCCACGCCCGCACCGGAAGACGGATTTCCCGGGTCGCGGACCGGAACGTGATCAAAAAGGCCGCGTAGGCCGCGCCGGCGCCAATTCCGGCGGCGGTTCCGGCGATCGGGGCGACCCCGTAGGTTCCCGGACGTCCAAACCCCGACACCGCAGCCATGCCGGCCAGCACGACCGGGATCACCGCGAGGCTGAGCCGTCCCGGCCGTTCGCCGTGCAGGAGCCACCCCAGCGCGGCCACGAACACGACCTGGGTGTTCACCAGGAGGGTGGCCAGCCCCGCCCCGATCCACGCGATGCTGGTATGGAACAGGATCAGGTCGATCCCGAAGAACAGGCCGCCCATCACCGCGAGATCCCGTCGATGGTTCGGTCGATTCGAAGCCGATCCCGTTCCGAGAAGGATGAGAAGAAGCAGGGGAGGCACCGCGTAGAGGGTTCGGAAAAACGCGGCCGTGGCCGGGGAGACCGAGGCCAGGCGGACGAAGATGGCCGAGAAGGAGATCCCAATGACCCCCACCAGGGCACCGGTGCGCAGGGGGGTCACGTCGAGAAGGGCACCAACGAGGTTCGGACATCCGCCGGAACGCCCGGAGCCGCGCCGCGGTGAGGAGTTCGGCCGATCGTTCCCGGAAGGGAATCCTCCATAGGGGACTGGAGAACGCTAGCCGACGGGCAGATGGTCATTGGGACGAAGCTGCGTCAGGACGATTCCGACGAGTTCATCGGCGGGATCCACCCAGGAGTAGGTGCAGAAACGTCCGCCCCATCCGTAGCTGCCCTCAGCGGCCGGGGTTCCGCTGGCTCCGAGGTCGGTTTTCACCCCGTATCCCAGCCCGTAACCGTAGCCGGGTCCGCGCAGCCAGATCGACCGATCCCCCGTGTGGTTGGCGGTCATCAGTCGAACGGTGCGGGGGGACAGAACCCGTTCGTCCTCGAGTCGGCCCCCGTCGAGCATCATCTGCTGGAACCGGTGATAATCCCGGCTCGTTGAGAGCAGCCCGCCGGAACCGGGTTCGTACGTGTGGGGTTCGGCCACGAAATAGCTGCTTTCGTCCGGGGCATCGGCCAGGGAGAGCCCCCCGTTCCCGTCGGGCTCGTACTGGGCCGTGAACCGGTCCAGCTTCGACTCGGGGAGGTAATAATGGGTGTCGTTCATGTCCAGGGGGTCGAAAATTCGCTGCTGAAGGACCTCCCCGAGCGTGTCGCCGGTGAGAACCTCCACCAGACGTCCGACCACGTCGTTCGCCCGGGAGTACTCCCACCGTTCACCCGGTTCGAAGTTAAGCGGCAGTTCGGCCAGTCGGCGCACGAAATCGGCCACGGTCTCGGGCTTCTCGTGGAACCGGGCCGCCTCGAGGTACTCGCTGCGGGTCAAACCCCGATAAGGGTTCGAAAGACCGGCGGTGTGGGTCATCAGGTGTCGGATCGTAATAGGGTTCTCCGCGGGGACCCGCTTGTAGGGGACCCCGATTTGTTCGTCGTTCCCGGGGGGGACCGCCACGTCCATGTCCTCGAACTCCGGAAGGTAGTCGTGGATCGGGTCACTGAGGTGAAACTTCCCTTCCTCCCAGAGGGTCATGGCGGCGGCGCAGGTAATGGGTTTCGCCATGGAGGCAATCCGAAAGACGGCGTCGGTCCCGAGGGCTTCGTCTTCCTCGACGAACCGATACCCGACCGCCTCGTGGTGGACGATTTCTCCCCGCCGTGCCACAAGCGTCACCGCGCCGGGGATCTGCTCCTGCTGGACGTGTCGGGCCATGACGTCCTGGATGCGATCGA
>CAZEBV010000015.1:0-17530 GCA_964510695.1 uncultured bacterium | reverse complement strand
CGATCGAGCCGTTCGGCGGACAGCCCCACGTCCTCGGGGGGGATCATCGGCGGTTCACGCTCCGACAACAGGGGAGTGGCGTTCGCGGTTCTCCCGGGGACCGCGCTGGAGCCCGGCCGGGACGAACCGACCGTGCCCGGAAGGGATCGACCCGGACGACTAATAGGGTTACTTCCCCGCGGGATCCTTCAAGGGATCCTGGCCCGACCGACGGTCCCCGTCCGGTGGCCTGAACTGATAGTCTCTTCGGCGGACAGGGTCGTCGACCTCACCACGGGAGACACACTTCCATGTCGAACGACTCCGATGGTTCGCCCCGTCCCCGGAACCGGGGAGGCGGTTCACCGGGCGATGGGGCACGGGCCCTGTATCGGTCACGTGGCCCCGGAAGCCGCCCGGGGCGCCCGTCTGGCCCTGGTGGAGGAAGAGGATCCGGTTCACCTGAACGCCGACACGGGGGAGCTTGACCGTCACGTGGACGACGAGGAGCTTGAGCGTGGGCGGGCCCGCCGGGAGCCCCCCGAGCGTTAGGGATCGGCCGGGGGCTTCTGAAGCAAGTATGCCCGGCTGGTGACGCCGGCCGATCAGGGCACGGTTTGCCGGGCCTGAACCCGCCGGGTCGGCGTCTTCAGACGCTACCGTGGTGGTCCAGGATATCCCGGGCGATGGCCTCGCTCCCCCGCCGCCAGTCGTAGAGATCGTGAACCTCGAAAGAATCCGGGCCGCCGTGCAGTTCGAGGGCGATAATGTCACGGTCGGATAAGTACTCCAGGTCGAGGTCGTACTCCGGGGGCAGGCCTCCTTCCACGAGTTCGGCCATGATGGCGTCCCGGAGCGACGGCAGGTCGGGGGCGTCGGGACGGCTCATCGTCTACCGGATTTCCCGTTCGAGCCCCGTCACGGCTTCGGACGTGGCCGGCACCCGCTCCGTGGAGAACCCATCCGCGAGCAGCCGGTCCCGGATGTTTCCGTCCCCCACGAGGTGTGCGGCCCCGACGGCAAAAAAGTTCATGCGGTCGGGATGGCGGCGCATGTGGCGGGAGGCCCGCCGGGCCATCCAGCCGTTGCGTCGGTCGATGACCAGGCGCCGGAATTTCCGCTGGAACCGTTCGTTGACGCCCCCGGTTGCCATGGTCATCCGGGACAGTTCCTCCCCCTTTCCCTGAAGGTAGAGACGAATCATACGTTCCATGGGATTGATCCCCTGCCGCACCTGGTTCATGCGGGCGTCCAGTTCAGCGCTCAGCCAGTGCACCTGTTCCTGGCGGGACAGCTCGTCGAACACGTCCGCCTGTTCCTCGGGGCTCTCCAGCCCGCCCGTGATTTTGTCCTGTTCCCGGGCCGTCAGGTACAGCCACTGGTCCAGGGGAGGACGGTTCCGGATACGGTTGAAATTCAATTCCTCCAGCTGCCGGCGCCGCCGGCGGATGGATTCGATCCGGGGCAGCATCATGACCACGGCCCAGATCTTGAACCGGGAGAAGTTGCGAACCTGGACGTCGTGCTGCTCCCCGTAGCGCCTCAGCTTCTCGTGGATGTGGGAGGGGATACGCTCCTCCAGGGGACGATTGTTCGGAACGATCATTTCCGAGGTCATTTTCAGGCGGGCCCGACGTGTGAACGGAACTTCCGTGTAGAGGGCGTCGCTGCCGCGGAAGGCGGTCTTAACGACCGCGGGAAGCTCGAGAACACGCGTGTCCGAGACGTGGATGGTGCCGTAGAGGAAGGACGGCGGGGAACGGTTTACCTTCCAGAGAAAAGGGTGCTCCGTGGGTACGCTGTATCCGTCCGCGGACTCCTGGAGGGAGAAAAGGACCAGCTTGGAAGCCTGGGGGGTCAGCAGGAACAGAACCGTGACACCGAGGCCCACGGCCGCCAGGGCGAGTAACGCGATCAGACCGGCCAGGAGGCGTCGGCTGGACACGGAAACACTCCCCGGTTGTCCAGGGTGAGGGCGTTCGCGTGGGGGAGATCGTCATCGGCCGGTCCGGGGTCGGACCAGGACGAGGCTTACTAACATGAGCCGATCGATTTAGTCTACTCAGCTGGTTGGCCGGCTGCAAGATCGGTCGAGCAACCCGTGACGACCTCCCCGTACCGGGGAAATCGCGTCGCGGCGGATCCTGCTTCGGAGGAGGTTGTACCGTGTCCACCATGGACGACCGGGTCGCCATCGTAACCGGGGGAGGGGGCGGCATCGGCGGGGCGTGCGCCCGGCTTCTGTCCCGGGAAGGGGCCGCGGTGGTCCCGACGGACATCGACGCCTCCACCCTGGAGGCCACCGCCGAAACGATCGAGGACGGGGGTGGTCGGGTGCTCCCGGTGGAACACGACGTGAGCGACGAGTCCGGCTGGAAACGGCTGATTGATCGTGTGAGGGAGGAACTGGGCCCGCCGGACGTCCTGGTCAACAACGCCGGACTGGGTTCCCTCGACCTGCTTCCGGACATCAGCCTCGAGGAGTGGCGGGACCTGATGCGGGTCAACGTGGAGGGGGTCTTTCTGGGGATGAAACACTGCGCTCCCCTCATGGCCGAAACGGGCGGAGGTTCCATCGTCAACATGTCCTCCGTCGCGGGGATCACCGGAGCGGCGGGGTTCACCCTCTACGGCGCCAGCAAGGGGGCTGTGCGCAGCATGACCAAGGACGTCGCCGTTGAATACGCCGGGGACAACGTCCGGGTGAACTCCGTCCACCCGGGCCTGATTGACACGCCGATGCTCGAGGATGCCCGTGAACTCGGAATCTCACCGGAGGAGCTCGCGGAGGAGATCCATCCACTCGGCATCCTCGGACAGCCCGAGGACGTGGCCGAAGCGGTTCTCTTTCTTGCCTCGGACCGTTCCCGCATGATCACCGGGACCGAACTCGTGGTTGACGGAGGCATGACGGCCCGCTGACCGGGTGTTCATAGCGCCTCCTCATTCGAAAAGGGTTTCCTCCACCTCCCGATGAACGATCGCCAGCGCAGCGACCCCCAGAATCGCTCCGGCCACGAAGGGGGCCGCGTAACCGTACCGGATGAAAAACCCCGAGAACAGCGGTCCTCCCACCAGCCCGGCCCCGAAACCGAGCGTGAGCACCGAGAGGTTGGTCCCCGACTCCCCCTCCCTCGTGAGATCGCCCGCCAGGGCGATCGACGGCGCGAAGACGGCGGCCCCGGCGAGCCCCTGAACCGCCCGGGCCAGCAGCATGCCGACCGGTGTGACGACCCACCCGTGAGCCAGTGTCGCGGGCACGAGCAGGGCGAGCCCCCCCAGCAGGAAGGGCCGACGCCCAAGCCGGTCACAGGCGTATCCGAAGGGGAGCTGAAACAGAATGTTAACCAGGATCACGGCCGCGAACTGGACCCCGAACCAGAACGGTCCCTGGTTCAGGTGACGGTTGATGTCCGGCTGGATCGTGACCACCTGGCTTATGTTCAGCGCGAACACGAAGGAGAGGGTCGACACGGCAAAGATGGGATGAAAGAGGTGACCGTGCCGTTCGGCGAGGACCGGAAACCGAAGGTCCCCGCTTCCGAGCGACGTGCTGAGGACGGGGTCCCGCACGAACAGGTAAACGAACACGAAGGCCACGGCCAGGCTGAGTGCCGCGAGGTAAAAAACGACGTAGAATTCGTTCATCGTGCCGCCAAGTCCGATAAAGGACAAATCGTAGGGACCGAACCGTAGGAGAAGCCCCGCCACGACCGGTCCGATGGCCGACCCGATGAACCGCAGCGCGTTAAAGGCCCCCATGTTCACCCCGCGGTTGTCGTCCATCGAATATTCGTTGACCATGGCCATGACGATCGGCGGGATTCCCGCCACCCCCAGCGCGCCCAGTGTCCTGATTAAAAGCAGCCCCAGGTACGTGTCGAGCACGACGTACCCGAGGTTGATCACAATGCCGACGACCATCGCGAGAAGCAGGAAGAAGCGCCGTGTTCCGAGCCGATCCGAAAGGCGTCCCAGGATCGGCTGAGCGAACCCGGTCAAAACCCCGGGGCCCGATAGGATCACGCCGGTGAGCATCGAGCGGGACAGCCCGAAGGTGCTGCCCCCGACAAGGGAACTTTCGATGAACAGCGGAAGCACCACCACCATGGCCGGAGCCGCTTCGGCGATCAGGATGGCCCCTGCCAGGAGGAGCACCTGATGGTGGATTCCGTACAGTCGGTTTTCGGCCATTCTGCTCGACCCCCCAGAGGGAACCCCACCGTTCATCCGGTGGACGAGGTTAAACGTCGCTCCGGCCGGCCGTCGGCATCATCCGGGCTCGACGGGCACGAAGCGTGAAGCAGGGGAAAAGGAGGGGGGAGGATTCGAACCTCCGTAACGGGCTCTGCGAGCCCGTGCCTGGCCGCTCGGCCACCCCTCCGCCGCTGGATCCCCGGTGTCTCCGCCATCCCGTTCACGTCGTGAACGGGTCCCGGCCGTGATGTTAACCTAACCTATCGACGTTCTGCCTGCGTCCGCAGCCGCTCGATCCCGACGGCCGGGCGCATCAAGGATCTCGGAGCCCCGGCCGCCCGACAACCCCCGCCGCGCGGAGCGGGGACGCTCGGGGCACCCCTGGAGGCCGCCGGTCAGCGAGGAGAGGGTTCGATGGAACTGCCCGTCCTGCTTCTGCTCTGGGTGGTTCTCCCCGTGGCCTTTCTGCTGGGAGGGTTCGCCTACCTCACGTGGCAGTCCTTCAAGTACCAGAGTCCGGTCTATTTACTGTTCGCCGCGGGTCTCCTGGCGGGGGCGGCCCACAAGCTCTACGGGCTCACCCTGCTCGAGGAATCCTTCCGGGGTCCGGATCTGTTGAATCCCCGGGCCGCGGTGTTGACCGTCGTCTACGTCATGATCGCGGGGCTGACGTCCCTGCTTCCCCCGCTTCGCAGCGAACGGAAGCTCCCGAAGCTCAGGAAACAGCGGGATGACCTGCGTACCCTCTGGCGCTCGCTGCCCGAGGCGATTCTTCTCGTCGACCCCCGTGACGGGACCGTGCTGGATGCCAGCGACGCGGCGGCACGACCCTTCCGGACGGCCCGGGAGGATTTGATCGGTGCGTCGCTGCCCGACCTCGATCGTCTGGCCGACGAACAGCGCCCCTGGACGCAGCGGGTACTGGAACTGGAGGATGGCGAGGACCTCAAACGGGAGGGTCGACTCGGGCCCGGGGACGCCGGGCGGCCCGTCGAGGTTCGTGAACGGCTTCTGACGATCGACGGCGAGCGCCGCGTGCTGGTGTCCGTCCGGGACATTTCCACGCGTAAACAGTACGAATCCGAACTTAAAAACCTCAGTTTCAGTTCCCAGTTGAGTGGGCTTCCGAGCCGTGACGCGATGCTGGATCGACTGCGGACCGCCAGCGAACGGGCCAACCGTCGTGAGGACTATCGCTTCGCACTGATCGCAGTCCGGGTGACGGCCAGTAAGGACCCCTCCGAGGTCGCGGGATTCAACGTGGAGGGTCGGCTGCTGGAGCGGGTTTCCGCGCGCCTTAAGGACGCCATTCGTGAGATGGACGAACTCGCTCACGTGGACGACCGTGTTTTTGCCGTCTTACTGGAGGAACTGAAGAACCCCGACGACGAACTGATCGTTGCCCGTCGAATCGCCGAGCGGTTCGAGGACCCCCTGGAAATTGACGGGGCTGCCCTGAAAGTGGAGGTCGTCCAGGGCATCCGAACCGCCGAGGATCCCGCCGACTCGGACGACCTGCTGGCCGAGGCCCGTCAGGCGATGCTGGAGGCCTCGAAGAACCCGGGTACCCCTTACGTTCGTTACCGGAGTGACACGTGACGATGGACGACGTCGATCGATTCCTGGAAAACGCGCGGGCCAACGGATCCGAGGCCGTCCGGACCGAGCAGGCCCGGCTGCCCGGAACGATCACGTCCCTTCTCCGGGACGAAACGCCGCGGGAGCTGATCTACGCCCCGGACCCCTCCGGTCTGCTCGACGAGGTGATCGAGGCGGAGGCCCTGGCCGGGTGGGACGTGGTCGAAGCCCCGACCGGCGGTTCCACCGATCGGTTCGCCGGGGCCGCAACCCGAAGTCAGGTCGGTCTCCTTCGGGCCGACGTCGGACTGATCCCGCACGGCAGCGTGGCCGTCCGGCTGACCGCCTCACGGGAGGGGGCCGTGTCCCTGATGCCGCCGGCCACCGTCACGGTGGTTCGTGCCGATCAACTTTATCGTGACAGCCAGGGACTTTTCCGCCGTCTCGGGGGTGACCTTCGGGAGGAACCGGCCAGCTGGGTCCTGGTGTCCGGCCCGTCGTCGACCGCCGACCTGGGTTCGCTGGTTCAGGGGGTTCACGGACCCTCGCGATCCTACCTTGTCGTGGTGGAAGAGGAGGAGTCCTCATGAGCTACCGGTCATCGGAGCGCCGTTTTCGTCATCCTCCCGGTGGTTCCAGTCGGAACCTCGAGGACGAAATCGCCGCGGCCTGCCGAAACGATGAGAGCGTTGATTCCATCCGGGGCCGCACCCGCCTTCTGAACCTGCTCCGGGACGACGCCCGTGAAGCCCACGGCGACTTCGCCGACTGGCGTGACCGGGCCCGGGCCATTAAGGAACGGTCCATCGATCGGCTGCCAGTCCTCATGGAGAGCGTGCGGGAAGCCCTGCGGTCACGGAACCAATCGATGTACCTCGCCCGGGACGCGGCCGACGCAAACCGGTACATTACCCGGCTCTGCCGACGGCGGGCCGTGGAGTCGGCCGTCAAATCAAAATCCATGACCACCGAGGAGATCGAACTCAACGACGCCCTGGAGGAGCACGGCATTACGGTCACCGAAACCGACCTCGGAGAGTACGTGGCCCAGATGGCCAACGAACGGCCCAGCCACATCATCGGTCCGATCATTCACAAATCCGAAACGGCGGTGGCGGACGTCTTCCGGCGACACGTCGACGGAAGCCTGACGGAGGACGTGGACGCGGAAACGCTGACGAACCTGTCGCGCGAACAGCTTCGGGAGCGGTTTCTCGAGGCCGACATGGGCATCACCGGCGCGAACTTCGTGGTGGCCGAAACCGGTTCGATCGCCCTCGTGACGAACGAGGGGAACGCTCGCTGGACCATGCAGGCTCCCCCCATCCACGTGGCGGTGGCCGGCATCGAGAAGCTAATCCCGACGGTGGAGGACCTGCAGCCCTTCTACGAACTGCTCCCGAAATCCGGAACCGGTCAGCCGACCACGGCCTATTTCAGCCTCATTACGCCACCAACACCCGACGAACGGATCGACTACCGGACCGGGGAAACCGGTCCCCCGAGGGAATTCCACCTCGTTCTGATCGACAACGGGCGTCGAGCCATGGCCCGGGATCCTCAGCTCCGCGAGGCCCTGTACTGCATCCGATGCGGGGCCTGCCTGAATGCCTGTGCCAACTACCAGGTCGTGGGCGGGCACGTCTACGGCGGAGAAACCTACGCGGGGGGGATCGGCAACGCCTGGGAGGCCGGTGTCACCGGCCGGGACGAGGCCGAAGCCTTCAACGACCTGTGCACGGGGTGCTCGCAGTGCAAACCGGCCTGTCCGGTCAAAATCGACATCCCCTGGATGAACACCGTCGTTCGCGATCGACTGAACCGGGACCTCGAACGGGAGGACATCGAGGGTTTCGTCTTCGAGGAGGCCCGACCGGAAGCGGGGGGAGGCTCCCTTCAGAAGCGGTTTTTCGGGGGGTTCGAACGGATGGTCCCCTGGATCGCCCCGTTCGTCCCGCCGGCCCGCTGGATCCTGGATCGACCGCCGTTTCGGCGGGTCCTGGCATCCCTGGTGGGTTTTGCCCGTGATCGTCCGGTTCCCCGGGTCCATCCTCGTCCCTACACCGATCGTTCCGAGTGTCCCGGGCCGGGGGACGAAGGGCCCGTCCTGCTGGCCGACCGCTACAGCAATTACCTCCACCCCGAACGGCTGGAAGCCGCGGTGGACCTGCTGCGGGCCAGCGGGGCGGCGGTGTCGGTCATCGACGCCGGGCCAAGCGGCCGGGACGCCCTCTCGCAGGGGTTCGTCGACCGGGCCGCCCGGGAGGCGGAGTCCCTCTACGACCGGGTGGCCGGGATCCTGGGAAACGGCCGGGACCTACTCGTCCTCGAGCCGAGCGTCGCCGCCCTCCTCGAGGACGAATACGGTCGGCTTCTGAACGGCCCGAGACACGCTCGGCTTCGGGACGGGGTCCGAACGGTGGGGGATTTCCTCCTCGAACGCCTCGAGGAGGGTCAGCTGGAGGTCGACCTCGAGGATCGGTCGTTCTTCCTGCACGGCCACTGCCAGCAGCGAGCCTCGGACCAGTTCGAACCGATCCACCAGCTCCTGGAGCGAGCAGGAGCCGACCTCACGGTCTCCGGGGTGGAGTGCTGCGGAATGGCGGGGAGTTTCGGGTACAAAAAACAGTACCACGAGCTTGCCGTGAAGGTCGCGGAACCCCTCTGTGCGTCCATCGAGGAGGACGGTTCGGGAACCGTCCTCGCGACGGGAACCTCCTGCACGGCTCAGATCGAGGACCAAACGGGTCGGGACGTTCTGCATCCGGTCGAGGTCCTTCGGGAGGCCCTCCCATCCACCGAAGCGGGTTGAACCCGATCTCCCGGACCGACTTACTGCCCGGCTGACCCGTCCTTTTCCTCCTCGGCCAGGTGGTACCCGTACACCTCAAGATCCCGATCCAGCAGTTCCGCGAGCTCCCGGTTGGATTCCGCGTAGAAGGACCTCAGGTACTCCCGAAGCCTCTCGGGGATCCGGTACCGCAGGACGTCGAACGGGTAAAACAGGCTGCGATCCACGCCCTCGATCGCGACCTTGCAGTAGTGGCGCAGGACGTTCTGGATGGTTTCGTCGTATTTGTAGCGGTACGCGGCCGGGTAGTCGCGCTCGGTGCTCTGTCGGATGACCCACTGCCAGGCCCCGATCCGATACAGCAGGTGAGCCAGCAGGTAAGAGATAAGCGTCACGGGACTGAACCGATTCAGCGGAGCGTGGAAAAAATGGTTCACGAACCGGTAAGCTCCCATCCCGACCCGGGTCAGGCGAGGGTTGCTTCGGGTCTTCACGGCCGGTTCCGGCCGATGATCCCGGACCCCGGCGAACTCGTAGATCGACTCGAGGGTCCCATCCGGGTCCTCCTGCAGTTCCTCGAGCAGGTAGACGTGCACGTTGTCCTCCCCGAAATTCTCCTGATAATAGCGAATGAGAGGCGGGTAGAGGAACTTGTCCAGCAGCTGGTTGCCCCCGCTGAAGGGGGAGAACAGCAGGCTGTTGAGGGATTGGGTCCCCCCCATTTTCACGAACTCCGAATAGGTTGATCCAATCAGCCGGCTCTGCTCCCGAATGCCGATCAGCACCCGGACCTCGTGGTCACGGAACACGGCCCGAAGGCGGTCAACGACGTAATACACCATCCCACCGAACCAGTCGTAGCCGGTGGTGAGGGCCTCGTAACTGAGCCCGTACGTGCGGCGGTCGCCCAGCGGATGGCGTCCCAGGATGGTTTCGAGCTGCCGCCGGGCCTCCTCCGCGGAAAACCGTGTGTCCGGCGTCGTAATAATCCGGTTCTTGAGGTCCCGCATGGCGGGTGAAGGGTGTTCCGGGTAGGCTTTCCCCAGGTAGGCGATGTCGGGGTGGCCGTCCAGGATTTCGTCCTGCAGCCAGGTCGTGGCGGTTTTGTGGTAACCAACGTGAAGAAAGACGGGTGACGACACGGTTTTCCCTCATTACCGGGTCGCAACGCCCGGGAGATGACGCGATTCCACCGTTGATCCAACCGGGTCCGTCACGCGGGGACCGAACGGGGAAGGCCCGCCGGGTCGACGGGACGGGTCGGTATCGGGTTCACCCCGAGCTGGTATAATACGGTCCGTTTCAGGGGCGGAAAGCCGCGGCTGAACGCGAAAGAGGACGTCGGCTCGGTCGGCGCGAACCGCTAACCATACCTGATCGTCCTGCGAATGAAAATTTGAATTCCCCGCTTCACCGGAGGCACCCGTCCATGGCCGACGACATTCCCGGGTTCACCCCGGACGAGGAACTGGAACCGCTTCTATCCCGCCCCCCCTCGGAACTGGAGGAGGACCGGCGGCTGAACGTTCAGCGGTACAAAGCCCGGAAACTCAAGGCCAAACGGGACGCCGGCGTTTCCGAATCCCGCCCGGGGTGGTGGGCGGACGCGGGAATCGCTCCCGTGCGCTCCAGCGTGGCCCCCGGGACCGAAGGCGGGGATCAACCGCCGGACGACGACCGGGACGATGAACCCGCGGACCGGGATCCTCCGGAGGAGTCGGAGGAGGGCCCGGACGAAAAACGTGAGGAGCCGTCGGACGACGCCGACGCGGAGGAACCGCCCGACGAGGCGGAGGATGAACCCGCCGAAGAGCGCCTCCCCCGTGAGGCCCGGGGGGAGGAACCCACGGACGAGGAACTGACCCGGGCGGGACTGATCGGAGGTCCGATCGAGCAGGACGACTCCGAGGGCATTTTCTTCACGACCGTCGACCGGCGGAAGTTTTACCTCGCGTACGGTGGGGGAAGCCACTACCTGACGCTGTATTATTACCAGGTCCCTTCGGACCTCGACGACCAGGAACTGATCGGCTGGGTCAAGGATCTTCTGGCCCACCGCGCCTTCGAGTACGCTCGCGAGGAAGGGCTGACCGTCATTCCCCAGCGGGCCGACATCTCGGTGGACTTCCTCGAACGGCATCCCGAGTACCGAAAGGACGTCAAACGCCCGAGCCGACGCCGTTCGGCCTCCACGGCCTGAAAATCCCCGGAGGCTCCTTTCAGGATCCCGTCAGGCTGAAAAAGGCCGGCAGAACGAGCACGTCCGCCACGAGCGCGACCATGAGCCCCGCCGACGCGAAGGTTCCGAAGTGAGCCACGGGTTTAAACGCCGCCATCGAGAAGGCCCCGATCCCCGTGCACAGCACCACCGTGGTGACGACCAGCGGGGAGAAGATTCGGCTGACGGACTCCTCGGGGGTTCCCCGCCCGGATCGATGCTCGTGGAGGTAATGAAGGGTGTCGTCCAGGGCGAGGCCCAGGGTCACGGAGAAAATCAGGATCATGCCGGCGTCCAGGGGCGTTCCCGAGACGTCCACGAGCAGAACCACCCCGGCCAGGGGAAGCAGGTTGCCGAGAACCCCCCCCGAAAAATACCACGGGTCCCGAACGATACCGGCCAGCATGAGAAAAATGATCCCCCCCGCCGCCAGCATGCTCAGCTGAAGCGTACGCTGAAGTTCCTCCTGAACGCGGTTGACCCGGTCGAGAACGCCCTCGAAGGTCACCTCGCCGGACCCCGGCAGTCGTGAAACCGTCTCTTCCACGATGCGTGCACGGACCGCCGACAGGTCATTGAGGACATCGTTCGAGTAGAACACCAGAGCCCGGGTGACGCCCGGTTCGTCGTCGGGAAGCAGGCTCGAGCGTTCCAGCCGGGGACCCGACATAACCCTCCGAACACCGGGGAGGTGGGAGAGATGGACGGCCCAGGTCTCCCGCCCGGTTCGGGAGAAGGGCGGATCGGCCCGCAGCCGCAGCAAGTCGTGCCGGGGCGGCGTAAAATCCCGTGACACGCGGTCGATGCCCACCCGAAGGGGATGGTCGGGGGAAAAGTACATCATGGCCCGCGATTCAAACGACAGACCCGGGTAGCGAATGCCTCCCACCAGAATCAATCCCAGGGCGACGATGAGCACGGCCCGGCAGAGGAGGGGGTGTGAGCCGATCCGCCTCAGCACACCGGGGACCGGAAGGGAGACCCGACACCGGTCGGGTGCCGGGATGAGCAGCCGGACGAGTGGGGGGACCACCGTAAACAGCACGAGGCTCATGCCCAGCACCCCGATGGCGGACACGACGCCGAGGGCCCGGACGGCGGGCATCCCACTCAGCGCCAGGGAACCAAACCCCACGCCGGTGGACAAATGACAGAAAAAGGCCGGCGGCCCCTTCCGACCGAGGGCGTGGTCCAGCCGGGACGCCATGGGCCCGCTGACCGCCGCGAGTTCCGAGAGCACATGCACGGCCCCGGAGACGGTGATCACCATCACGAGCATGGGCGGCAGCACGGACAACAGATCGTGCGGGTACCCCATAAGCCGCATCGCCGTAAACGTCCACCCAACTGCAACCCCGACGGAGACCCCCATCGTGAAAAGAACCCGCCAGGAACGGTAGAAAAGAAGCAGCATGCCGATCGTGATCCCGATCATGGCCGGGATCAGGCGAGCCTGCATCCCCCGGGCTTCCCGGGCCAGCCACCCGTTAATCACCGGCAGTCCGGCCATGCTGAGCGTCCAACCGTCCGGAACGGTACGTGCCCGAATGGCTTCGAGGTCCTCCAGGAGGCGAGTCCCGGCACGGTACTCGGAAGAAATTCGGTAAAGGCCGTTCAGGATGCGCCCCCCGTCCTTCACGACCGGGAGGCCTGCCACCCTGAATCCCTGACCCCCCGGGACGGCCAGGCCGGACCAGAGGGCCGCGAGAGGCAGCCCCGAGCGTGACGCGGCAGCCACGGGATCCACGCCCTCCCGTACGGCGGGATGATCCCGGATGGCGTCGAAGACGTCCCGCACGGTCGAATTGTCGTCCCGGGCGGTCCCGGGTCGGGACATCGAAACCAGGAGCATCATATCCTCGGGGGGACGGCTGTCCCCGGGCGGCACGAACCGTTCCAGGGTGGTGTCGAAGGGGATCCACGGGGAAAACCCCAGCCCCGTCAATCCGACGACCGCCACGAGGAGCCCGAGGAATCCCCGAAACGGGAATCGACGAAACAGGTTCACGGCTTTGTCCTCACGAGGACGGCGAACCGACTCATTGGCGGCGAACGTAGCTTAAGATAAAAGACCGACCGGCATGACTCCAGGCAGCGCCGAAGGAGATGCACTTTCGTATGAGCCGGCGAGGGAGCCACGGATCCGAAGCCGGACGGACCAATCGCTCCGTCTTTCGACCGTGGGCTCAGCTTTACAGCCTCGCCGTCCGGCATCGAACTCGCCATGCTCGCGTCGTGGGAGCCCTCGGGGAGGTCAGGATGCCGGAGGGCTGGATCTATTACGTCGGACGGGCCCGGCGGGGATGGGGGACCCGCTGCCGCCGTTACGCCCGGGGCATCGAAACGCCCCACTGGCACGTCGATTACCTGATGAGTTGTTCCGACGCGACTCTCCGGGGGATCTGTCCGGTCCGCTGGCGACCGGAGGAGGAGTGTCAGCTGTTCCGGGCGCTCGAAGGTCTGGCCGGGATCAGCCCCCTCTCGCCGGGGTTCGGGGCCAGCGATTGTTCCACCGGCTGCACGGCACACGCAGCCTCGGGGGGGCGTCCGCCGTCGGATGTTTTCAGGTTACTCTCCGAACGTTGCGCCGGCATCGCCGGCTGGATCAAACAGGACCAGAACGGCAGTCGATGGCAGCCGCTCGACGGAGGTAAAAAAAGGAGGGAGTGACGGTTATTTCCGGCTGCTGGAGAATTCCAGAAGCGGGATGACGATCATGAAGCAGGGAATGATGATCAGGCTGAAGGGGAAGAGGATGCCCATGACGACGCCGGCCAGATCACTGTCGAGCACCCGGGCGGAAATCATGTACGTCACGTACGCCCCGAGGCACCAGACAAACCCGAATAAAAAGATCGCCAGAACGACGTTCATACGTGGCCGACTCCCTTGCCGGATACGTACCGGCAGGGACTGCGCTGCGAATTCTCTTTTAGTTTACTAACGGGTCGTGTACGTGACAAGCGAGTCTTCATCCTCCGGATGACCGACCGACGACGGAGGCCCGGCGCATGATTGCGAACTGGCACGCGCATCTTCACCGGCGGTACTTCGAAAGCGACTCGACCGGGCGCCTGGCCCTGTTCACCTACGGGAGCCTGCTTATCCGGCGGGAGTTAATGGACGTCTTCTCGCCGCGGCGGGTGACCGTTCGACCGGTTCGGGCCGCGGGGCTGCGCCGGACCTTCGACGTGGATATCGGACGGTGGCTCGAGGACCCGCCGGCCGGCCGCACCGGGGTCCTGAACGTGTGTGAACGGGACGAAAGCTGGTGCAACGGACTGCTGGTAATCGACGTGGGCGAGGCGGGCTTTCGCAACTACGCCGAGCGGGAGTTCGGCTACCGGCTCACCCGACTGAACGTCGATCGGCTCGAACGCCATCCCGGCGGTGGCTCCCCCGGGGCGAGTGGAATGGACCTCTACACCTGCTACGTTCCGAAGGCCCACACCGACGACCAGCTGATGGCCTACCCCCCCTACCGTGATCGATGCCTGCGCGGGGCCCGCTCCTGGGGAGAGACCTTCCACGGGGATTTCCTGGCCTCGACCTTCAGCGGGGGGCGGCGACTCGCGGAACTCGGAGACGAACTCAGAAGGAGCTGACGAAACCCTCGAAATCGTCGGGGGAAAGGGGACGGCTGAAGTAAAAGCCCTGCACGTACTGACAGCCCCAGGCATCGAGCTTGTTCAGCTGCTGTTCGGATTCGACGCCCTCCCCGATGACCTCCATGTCCATGATCTTCGCCATCTCGACCATCTGACGCGTCAGCCGGGCTTTCTCGGGGTCGTCGTCGAGGAGCAGAACAAAGGAGCGGTCGATTTTCAACCGCTGGAACGGCCACTGGGAGAACCGGGAGAAGGAGGAGTACCCGGTCCCGAAGTCGTCCACGCAGAGCTGCAGCCCGAGGGTTTTCAGCTGGTCGATCAGCTGACTGATCGATTCACCGGATTTCGACATGACGCTCTCGGTCATCTCGAGGTTGACCTCGGCGGGGTACACGTTCTCCTCCGAAAGGATGGATTCCACGCTCTCGTAAAAATCCGGCTCCTCGAACTCCTGGACGGAGTGATTGACCGTGAAGAAATGTTCGTCGGTCACCACCCCGTTCTCCTTCCAGGTGTTCCACTGACGGCAGGCCCGCCGGAGAACCCAGCGGCCCATCGAGACAATAAGGCCCGAATCCTCCGCCACCTCGATGAAGGCCCCGGGGGAGAGCAGCCCCCGCTCGGGATGCTCCCAGCGCAGGAGGGCTTCCACCCCGGCGATCCGCCGGGGGTTCAGCTGGATGATCGGCTGGTAGTGAAGCCGCAGCTGATCCTCGCCGACGGCGTCCCGGAGGTCGTTCTCCAGCATGAAATCCGTGCGGGCGTCCTGGTGCATGCTCGGCTGGAACACCGCGTAGGGCTGTCCTTTTTCCTTGGCCTCGTACATGGCGATGTCGGCGTTGCGGATCAGGTGCTCGGGTTCCTGCATCTGTTCGGGCAGCACGATGCCGATGCTGGCGCTCAGGGGAAAGGTTTCCCCCTGGATCTGCACGGTCTGCTCGATGATGTCCAGCAGCCGTCGGGCCGCCCGTTTGGCACGTTCCTCGGTGTCCGTCCAGTCCGCCAGCACGACGAATTCGTCCCCCCCGTAGCGAGCCACGAAATCCTCCCCCCGGGAGTTCTCCTCGAGTCGTTCCGCGACCGTCGTGAGGACCTCGTCGCCGGTGGAGTGTCCCAGGCTGTCGTTGATGGCCTTGAAGCCGTCGAGGTCGATGAACAGAACCGCGAAGGACCAGTCCGCCCGTTCTTCGCTTCGTTCCAGAAGCTGACGGGTCCGGGCCATAAGGAGGTTGCGGTTGGGCAGCCCGGTCAAACGATCGTGGGTGGCCTCGTGCTGAAGCTCCTGACGGGCCTTTTTTTGCTCGGTGATGTCCTCGAGGGACCCGGCAACCACCGGGTCGTCCCGGTCCGGAAGCGTCACGGGCTGACCGGTCGCCCGCAGCCAGCGGATCGATCCGGGTTCCCGGACCATCCGGAACTCGCTCTCGAACTCCAGGCGATCGTTCTCCTTCGCCCGTGACAGCGCCTCCTCGAGCTGCTCCCGGTCGTCCGGGTGGACCCGCTCCAGCCAGCAGACCGGATCCTCCTTGGCCCGTTCGACGGGAATGCCGGTCATCTCCTCGAACGCCGGGCTCACGTAGAGAATTTCCGAGAAGTCCGCCGTCCGCAGGTAGAAGGCCTCCGAAATGCTGTCCGTGATGGCGGAGAGGTAGGACTCCCGGCGCCGCAGCTGTCGTTGGGCCCGTTTGCGTTCGGTGATGTCCTCGGCGATGCCCGCGAGGCGGTAGACGTTTCCCTCGTCGTCGTACACCGGGAAGGCCCGGTCGTGGATCCACCGGGTTTCCCCGTCGTCGGGTCGGCGAATCCGAAACACCTCGTCGTAATCGCCCGTCACCTGATCGTTGACGACGGCCCGTTTGACCCGCTCACGATCCTCCGGGTGGATGACCTCGAAGAAGTTCTCCACGTCGGAGTACAGGTCCTCGAGGGGCATCCCCCAGATGTCCTCGAAGGCCGGGCTGGCGTAGAGCACTTCCTTGTCGACCGTGGAGAGCCAGAAAACCTCCTCGATGTTTTCGGCCATCTGACGGAACCGCCGCTCGCTCTCCCGAAGGGCTTCCTCGGTCCGCTTGCGGTCCGTGATGTCGCTTCCCAGCCCACCGATCCGGTAGACCTCCCCGTTCTGGTCCCGGATGGGGAACCCGGAAAGGGCGAACCACCGGTACTCCTTGGACCCGTTCGCCTGCAGCCGAATTTCGACCTCGGCATGTTCCTCCTGGACCCGCCGGACGGCCTCGTCGAACGTCCCTCGATCCTCCGGGTGAACGGCCCGCCGCAGGGACGGAACGAGGCTGCCGTCCCCCTCGAAGTAATCCCCCCAGAAGGCCCGGGCGGCGTCGTTCAAAAACAGAACTTCCCGGTCCTCGACGTCCACCATCCAGAAGTGCTCGTCCGTGTTGGAGGCGAACTGGTCGAACTGCTCCTGGCTCTGCCGGAGGGCTTTTTCGGTCCGTTTCTGTTCGGTGATGTCGCTGGCCAGTCCACCGACCCGATAGATGTCGCCGGCGTCGTCCGTAATCGGAAAACCGGTCACCCGAAACCAGCGATATTCATCCTCCGGCGAAAGCACCCGCATCTCCACGTCGAGCTGAGGGACCTCGTCGGGCGCCTCTTCGAGCTGCTGGACGAGATCCGCGTACCGTTCACGATCCTCGGGGTGGATCCGTTCGACGAACGCCTCGAGAAGGTCGTCCCGCCCCTCGAAGTAATCCCCCCAGAAATCCCGCAGGGCCCGGTTGCTGTAGATCATCTCCTCGTAATCGACGTCCACCAGCCAGAAGAAGTCCTCGGTGTTCTCCGCCAGCTGCTCGAAGCGCTCCCGGCTCTCACGAAGTGCCTGCTCGGTACGCGTGCGGGGTGTGATGATGCTGGCGAGCCCCCCGATCCGGTAAACCTCCCCGGCGTCGTTCTGGATGGGGAAGGCGGACCCCTCGAACCACTCGTAGTCACCGTTCCTCGGACGCAGCCGGTACTCGACCTCCACCTTCTCCTCGTACACCCGGTCGAGGGCGTCGGTGATCGTGGACCGATCCTCGGGGTGCACGGACTCCATGAAGCGGTCGAGCACGTTGTCGCTGGCCTCGTAGAAATCCCCCCAGAAGAACTCCGCCGCGGGGTTGAGGTAGATCACATCCTCGAGGTCGGCGTCCACCATCCAGA
>CAZEBV010000014.1:15367-23202 GCA_964510695.1 uncultured bacterium | reverse complement strand
GATCCTTGTCGTAGACCCCGTCGACCTTGGTGGCCTTCAGGATGACCTCGGCACCAATTTCGAGGGCCCGCAGGGCGGCGGCGGTGTCGGTGGAGAAGTAGGGACTGCCCGTGCCGGCCACGGCGATGTTGATGCCCCCCCGGTCCAGGTGGTGCAGGGCCCGGGCCCGGGTGAAAGTCTCGGCGATCTCCATCATCTCGATGGCGCTGAACAGACGGGGGCTCAACCCTTCCTTCTCCAGGGCGTCCTGCAGCGCCAGACCGTTCATGACCGTCGCCAGCATCCCCATGTAATCGGCGCTCGCCCGGTCCATCCCCTGCTCGCTGGCCGCCAGCCCCCGGAAGATGTTGCCCCCGCCGATCACCACGGTCAGGTCGGCCCCGGCGTCGTCCACCTCGGCGATCTGGCGGGCCAGGGAGCGGCACGCCGGCTGGGCGATTCCGTACTCCTTTTCCCCCTGAAGCGCCTCGCCGCTGAGCTTGAGGACGATGCGCTCGTAGGCGTCCCGGCCGGCCGGGGACATGGGTTACTCGATCTCCCGGGCGACTTCGCGGGCAAAATCCTCGTCCTCGGTCTCCAGGCCCTCGCCGACCTCGAAACGCTCGAAACGCCGAACACGGATCGTCTCGTCCAGCTCGGCCACGGTTTCCTTGAGGAGCTCCCCGACCGTTTTGTCCTCGTCCCGGATGTAGGGCTGATCCAGCAGGACGTGCTCCCCGAAGTACTCCTTCTCGAGTTTGCCCTCCACGATGTCCTCGAGCACGTCCTCGGGCTTGTCCTCGTCCTCGAACTGGGCCCGAATGTGCTGTCGTTCGGACGCCAGCTCCTCCTCGGGGACGTCCTCCCGTCGGACGTAGCGGGGTTCACCGGCCGCGATCTGCATGGCAATCTCGTCCACGAAACGGCGGAACGTGTCGGTGTTGGCCACGAAATCGGTCTCGCAGTTGACCTCCACCAGCACGCCGATGCGATTCCCCGTGTGGACGTAGGTCCCCACGGCTCCCTCCGCGGCCGTACCGCCCTTCGCGGCCGCCTCCCGAAGGCCCTGCTCCCGCAGGTAGTCCTCGGCGTCGTCCAGGTCCCCGTCGGTCTCCTGAAGGGCCTCCTTGCAGTCGAGAATACCCGCACCGGTTCGCTCGCGCAGTGCCTTGACGTCCTCGGCGTCGATGCTCATGTCGGGGCGTTCGACCTCCGTTGTCGTCTGATGGGCTCGGCGGGGCCCGGGCCGACGGCGGTGTCGTGAACCGATCGTGATGGCCCGCTGCCCACGTTTGGCCGCCTATAAACTGAGTACGGATGCGGGCCCGCGCGCGGTTGGACGTTCGGAAACGTGCGTTGTCGGCCGTGGTCCGGGCGTCCCGAGCCGGGGGCCGGAAGGCGCCTAGGAGGTTTCCACCACTTCGGCGGTCTCGGCCTCCTCGACCGGCTCGTCCTCCCCGTCCTCCTCGGCGTCGGAGGACTCGGGGTCTTCCTCGGCCTCGTCGGATGAATCGGTTTTGTCGACCTCGTCGGACGACGCCTCGGCCTCGGCTTCCGCCTCCCCGTCCTCCCCGGCCTCGATGACTTCGGCTTCGACCTCGTCCTCCTCGAGCTCCTCGGCGTCGAGGGCCTCTCCCTCCTCCTCGAGGCGCTGCTCCCGCAGCTCGCGGCCCTCGATGACCGCGTCCGCCATGATCTCGCTGTAGAGACCCAGCGCGCGGATGGCATCGTCGTTTCCGGGGATGGGGTAGTCGGCGTCCTCCGGGTCGCAGTTGGTGTCCAGGATGCCGATGATGGGAATCTCCAGCTTCCTGGCCTCACGCACGGCGATCTGTTCGTGCAGCAGGTCCGTGATGAAGACCATGTCGGGCAGGGATTCCATGTCCCGGATGCCCGACAGGTTGCGCTGCAGACGGTTCTTCTCGCGGACCATCCGGCGGGCTTCCGTGTTGGAAAGGCGATCCAGGACGTTCTCCTCTTCCATGCGCTCCAGTTCCTTCAGCTTGTCGACGCTCTTGCGGATGGTTTTGAAGTTGGTGAGCGTCCCCCCCAGCCAGCGGTGGTTGACGTAGGGCATGCCGCAGCGAATCGCCTCCTCCTCGAGGGATTCCTGGGCCTGACGCTTGGTGCCCACGAAGAGCAGCGTCTCGCCGTCCGCCACCCGCTGGGTGACCATCTCGGTGACCTGCTGGATGCTTTCCATGGTCTGCTCGAGGTCGATGATGTGAACCCCTTTGCGCTCGGTGAAGATGTAGGGCTCCATTTTGGGGTTCCAGTGGCGCGGTTGATGCCCGAAATGGACACCGGTCTCGAGCAGAGGCTTGATCGGAACTTCTATCAAAAGTTTGACCTCCAGGGCCTGTGGACGCCGCCTTCCGGGGGGAAGACGAACGGACCGTCAGCGAAAATCTGGGATCGCGCGGGCGGGGTACACCGGCCCCGCCGAGACAGCAAAACGGAATTGTATCAGAACCAGAAGGGGAACAACAGCCGGACCGCCGAACGAAACCGGAGAAAGCGGGCGATGGGAATCGAACCCACATCTCCAGCTTGGGAAGCTGACGTTCTACCATTGAACTACGCCCGCACCGACCGGGTAGTTTAGCATCTTCCCCCGTGTCCGCGGACCCCTCCCTGGGGAAGCGACCCCGGAATTGGTAGAGTACCGTCCTCCACGTCGACCCGACCCTTTTCCCCGCGAGGACGATTGTTATGCGCATCGACACCTTCGACGTCATCGTGGTGGGAACCGGCCACGCGGGCATCGAGGCGGCCACCGCCAGCGCCCGCCGCGGTGCGAGGACCGTCGTGTTCACCACCGACTACGACAACATCGGCCAGATGTCCTGCAACCCCGCCGTGGGCGGGCTCGCCAAGGGACAGATCGCCCTGGAGGTCGACGCCATGGGGGGCGTGATGGGGCGGGCCACCGAGGAGGCCGGGGTTCAGTTCCGCACGCTGAACCAGAGCAAGGGCCCGGCGGTCCAGGCTCCCCGGGCCCAGTGCGACCGGGCCCTGTACCGACGGGCCACCAAACAACGCCTGGAGGCCCAGGAAAACCTGGCCGTGAAACAGGATCGCGTGGACGACATCACGACGGGCGACGATGGCGTGACCGGAGTTATTACGAATTCTAAAGTAGAATACACCGCCGACGCCGTGGTGATCTGCACGGGCACCTTCCTGCGCGGGAAGATCCACCTGGGGGAGCAAAACCGCACCGGGGGGCGCTCGGGGGACGCCGCCACGACCGCCCTGGCCCGCTCCCTGGACCGTTTCGATTTCGAACGGGGTCGACTGAAAACCGGCACGCCCCCGCGGCTGGACGGCAACACGGTTAATTTCGGGGCCTTCGAGCGCCAGACGGGGGAAACACCGCCCCCCCGGTTCAGCTTTTTCCGGGAGGATCCCCCTCAGAACCACCGTCCCTGCTGGGTCGGACGCACCAACCCCGAGACCCACGCGCTGATCGAGGACAACCTCGATCGGTCCCCCATGTATGGAACCGGGGTCATCGAGGGGACCGGCGTGCGCTACTGCCCCTCGATCGAGGACAAGGTGGTCAACTTCGAGGATCAGGACAGCCACACCGTCTTTCTGGAACCGGAGGGCCTGCACACCGACGAACTGTACGTGAACGGCCTCTCGACGTCCCTCCCACCCGACGTGCAGCGCGAGATGGTTCACAGCGTGAACGGCCTGGAGGAGGCCCGGATCACCCGCTGGGGCTACGCCATCGAGTACGACTTCTTCCAGCCCACTCAGCTGGACGCCACCCTGGAGACCCGCGAGGTCCCCGGGCTTTATTTCGCGGGCCAGATCAACGGCACCACCGGCTACGAGGAGGCCGCCGGGCAGGGCCTCGTCGCCGGCGTTAACGCGGCCGGGGCCACCCGGGATGAAGAGCCCTTCACCCTGGGACGCACGGAGGCCTACATCGGCGTGCTGATCGACGACCTGGTGACCCAGGGCACCTCCGAGCCCTACCGGATGTTCACCAGCCGGGCCGAACATCGACTCTGCCTGCGGGCCGACAACGCCCACTACCGTCTGACCCCCCGGGCCCACGAGCTGGGGTTGATCCCCGAGTCGGACTGGGCCCGCTTCCAGCGGGAACAAACGGCCCGGTCCCGGTTCGAGGAGGCCCTCGAGGGGCAGCGGGTGGCCCCGGACACCAAGCAGCATCGCCGACTGTCCGAGGCCCTGGAGGAGCCGCTTGACCTGGGGGAACCCGACACGCTGCGCCACCTTCTGAAGCGCCCGGAGGTCTCGGTCGAGGCCGTGCTCGAGGCCGGGCTCATCGAAGCCCCCGAGCCCCGTCGGGTCGCCGAGCACGTCGGCATCGCCATCAAATACGAAGGCTACATCCGCCGTCAGGAGGGCAAAATCGAGAAGGCCCGGCGCATGGAATCCAAGCGGCTGCCCGAGGATCTGTCCTTCGAGCAGCTGGACGAGCTGAGCCGGGAGGCCGTGGAGAAACTCAACCGGGTCCAGCCCGAGACGCTCGGTCAGGCCTCCCGGATCTCCGGGGTGACCCCCTCGGACGTGCAGATTCTGATGATGTACGTCGACCGGCCCGACGAACGACAGACCCAATCCGCCTGAGTCCCCTCGAAGGCCTCCCCGACCTCACGTCGCCTCCGTTTGAGCGTCTGACCCGGGGGCTGGCCCAAATCGGGCGCCGTTCGGGCGCCGTGGGCCTGACGAACCCCGATCGGATCCGGCGCCGGCTCGTGGCCACCAGCGCGGCCGCCCGACCCCTCCTTCGGGCCGGACGGCCCCTCCTGGACGTCGGATCCGGTGCGGGGCTGCCGGGGCTCGCCCTGGCCCTCGCCGACCCGGCCCGACCGGTGTACCTGCTGGAGCCACGCCGTCGGAACGTCGCGCTCATCCGGTGGCTTCTGGGTCGGCTTGGCCCCCTGAACGTGACGGTGCTCCCCCGACCCCTCGAGGCGCTCGACCCCCATAGCCTGCCCGGGTTTCAGGTGGTCAGCCGGGCCGCCCTGGACTGGAAGACCCTGGACCGGCAGCTTCCGGAAGGGGCTCAACCCCGGGTTCGGTGGGTCGGCCCCCGGGTTTCCCCCCCGCCCGATCGGCCCGGCTGGACGGCCCGGCGGTGGGTCGCCCACCCTGAATCCACCCGACAGACCCTGGAATGGTGGGGGGAAACGGCCCTGTTTCACGTGAAACATCCCCGGTGGGAGTGTCTTCCCTGGCTTAAGACCCCCCCATCGGTGGGCAAACCGGGGGGCGATCGCTAAGATACCCTCAAACGGACCCCTCACGAGGAGGCCCCACGATGAGCAGCGACGACGCCCTGCCGGAGACCCACCTGGATTTACTCACGGAGAAGCGGGGGTTCGCGCACCTGGCCACCCGCAACGCGGACGGGTCCCTCCAGTCCACCCCCGTCTGGGTGGATTTCGACGGCCAGCACGTGCTGGTCAACACGGCCAAAGGCCGCCGGAAGGATCGCAACATGCGACAGCGCCCCCGGGTGGCGCTCTCCGTGCTGGATCCGGAGGACCCCTACCGGTACCTCGAGGTCCGGGGCACGGTCGTGGAGACCACCCGTGCGGGGGCCGAGGAGCACATCGACCAGCTGGCCCAGAAATACTTGAACGAGGCGACCTACCCGCTGCGCGAGGAGGGGGAGGTCCGTGTCATCCACAAAATCCGACCCGAGGGAGGCTCCCGTGGAGGGGAGGGCTGATCGGCGCCGATGAGTCAGGTTTTCATCGTCGCCATGCAGAAGGGCGGGGTGGGAAAGACCACGACGGCCATCAACCTGGCCACCGGCCTCGCCTTCGCCGAGGAACGGGTGCTGCTGGTGGACCTGGACCCTCAGGCCAACGCGACCAGCGGGCTGGGCGTTCGACTGAACCCCTCGGAGGCCTCCGTCCAGGAGGTTCTCTTCGAGGAAGCCGCCCCCGACACGGCCCTGCGATCCACGCCGGTGGAGGGCCTCTGGCTTTTGCCCGCCGGGGAAAACCTGCACGGGGCCCGGGCCCGCCTGCCCCGGGAGGGCTCCCGTCACCGGGAAGTTCGGCGGATGATCGAGCCCCTGCTGTCGGACTTCGACCGGGTGCTTATCGACTGCCCCCCGAGCCTGGGGCCCCTCACCCTCAACGCCCTCATGACCGACGGAAGCCTGATCATTCCGCTCCAGTGCGAGTATTACGCCCTGGAGGGCCTCAGTCAGCTCTGGAAGACCGTCGGGGAGCTGCGAAACCGTGCCGACGTGGACCTGCCCCTGAGGGGGATCCTCCTCACCATGTTCGACGGCCGGACCAACCTGGCCGAGGAGGTCCGCGAGGAGGTCCGAAGCCATTTTCCCGAGGCGCTTTTTGACACCATGATTCCCCGCAACGTGCGGATCAGCGAGGCACCGGGACACGGGGAACCCGTGATCACCTACGACCCCCACTCCCCGGGCACCCGCGCCTACCTGGCCGCTACGGAGGAGGTGCTGGACCGTGAGCGAACCGAAGAGTCGGCTCGGTCAGGGACTCGATGACCTGATGGGGGAGGCGGACCCCGGGTCCTCCGACACCGGACTGACCGAACTCCCCCTGGACGCGATCACGCCCAACCCCGCCCAGCCCCGGGATCGCTTCGACCCGGACAAACTGGAGGAACTGACGAACTCCATCCGCCAGCAGGGCGTGGTGGAGCCGGTGCTGGTGCGGCCCCATCCCGAGGGCGAGGCCCCCTACCAGCTGGTGGCCGGCGAACGCCGCTGGCGGGCCGCCGCTCAGGCCGGCCTGGATCGTCTGCCGGCCGTCATCCGGGACCTCTCGTCCGAACAGGCGCTGGTGGTGTCGCTGGTGGAAAACATCCAGCGGGAGAACCTGGGTCCCCTGGAGGAGGCCCGGGCGTACCGGCGGCTGCTGGATCGGGACGCGATGAGCCAGAAGGAACTCGGGGAGAAGCTGGGCAAAAGTCGCTCCGCGATCGCCAACCGTCTTCGGCTGCTGGAGCTTCCCGAGGCGATCCGAGTCGCCCTGCACGAGGGGGACCTCTCGGCGGGCCACGCCCGGGCGCTGCTGGGATGCGACAGCGAGGAGGAGGCCCTGCGGGGCTTCGAGCGCATCCGGGAGGACGGGCTGACCGTGCGGGAGATCGAGCGGTGGGTGGCCCGCCAGCCCGAGACGGACGCCCCGGATGCTTCGGACGACAAGCCGGGCTCCGGGTCCGAGTCTCCGCCCCGCTTTCGCCGCCTGGAGTCCCGCCTCGAGGAGGCCGTCGGCGCCCCGGTCCGCGTGGAGAGCGAGGACCGACGCTCAGGTAATATTATAATACAGTTTAACTCGCCGGAGGACTTCGAGCGCCTCCAGAACCGCCTGGAGCGACTGGCCGACCGTCCAGGCGATTCGGACCCGTCCGGCGGAGCCGTTTGACACCCCCATTCCCGTCGTGTTAGCGTATTAAGCCGATTTTCGTCCGATCACTGTCGGACCGGCCGGCCGTACGGATCGCTGTGAGTGGGGCATAAGTCCTGATCGATCCCGTCGGGTCACCGGCGATCTGCGAGGGATGCTTATGCCCTGGTGGCGCAAACCGTTCACCCTGATCTGGGTCCCCCACGACGGTGGACAGGCCCGTTCGATCTCCGTTCGCTGGATTACCGTGATCGTGGCCGGAACCCTGGGCCTTTTCCTGATGGGTCTCGGACTCGGGGCCGGCACCTACACCCTGATGAATCCCACGGGGTCTCCCGCCTCCCTTCACGCCGCGGAGGACGCCTCCACGGAGGAATCACGGCGCCTGGCTCAGCGGGTCGAGGCTCTGGAGGCGCAGTTGACACGCTCCCGCAAACTGCACGAGTCCATCATGCAGCTCAGCGGGTTCGCCCA
>CAZEBV010000014.1:7255-15357 GCA_964510695.1 uncultured bacterium | reverse complement strand
CAGTTTCAGCTGCCGGACAATCGGGACGACGGCCTTACCGACGGCTCCGGGGATCCCATCGCGGGTGAGAAACCCCGGCTCAACCAGCTGCTGACACGCAACCACCGGCTCGAGAAACTCCAGGAGTTCGTCCGCAGCCGCAACAAGGTGTTTCGGCATACCCCCATGCTGTGGCCCGTGGAGGGCTGGCTGTCATCCCCCTACGGATACCGCCAGGATCCGATGGGCGGACGGGGACGCTCCTTCCACGACGGGGTGGACGTGGCGGCCTGGCACGGCTCCCCCGTTCGGGCCTCCGCGGACGGCGTCGTCACCGACGCGGGACGCAAGGGAGGCTACGGCAAGATCGTGAAGATCCGACACGAGTACGGGTACACCAGCCTCTACGGCCATCTCTCCCGGCGGCTCGTGAAGGAGGGGGAGGAGGTCCGCAAGGGACAGGTGATCGGCCGGGTGGGGACCAGCGGACACTCCACGGGAAGCCACGTCCACTACGAGGTGCGGGTGAACAACAAACCGATCAACCCCTGGCCCTACCTGGTGCAGCACTTCGAAACCTACCAAGCCTACGCACAGCTCGAGGGAGGGTCCCGCCATGCTGGGACTGGATCTTGACCAGGAGGAAACCGTCAACAACAACCTGAGCACCGGGGCCGAGGTCCAGGGGGAAATCGACACCGAGGATTCCCTTCGCCTGGACGGACGCTTCGAGGGTACGATCCGGTGCGGCGGCACGCTCATCGTGGGCTCCAACGCCGAGATCCACGGCGACATCCACGCCGAGGAAGCGGTGGTCGGTGGAACGGTCGAGGGAGACATCACCGCCCGCAGCAAAATTCAAATACGCAGCACGGGGGAGATCCACGGTGACCTCACCGCGCCCGTCCTCCACATCGACCGGGGTGTGGTCCTCGAGGGCCAGTGCACCGTGAACACGGGCGAGGTCGACTCCGAGGAAGCCAAGGTGACGTCCATCAAGGACAAACTCGGCTGACCCGTCCCCGTTTTCTCCGCCCCTCCCGTCCGATCCCTCCTCGATCATGAGTGCACTTATTACCTTCGAGGGTCCGGAGGGCTCCGGTAAGTCCACCCAGGCCCGGCGTCTGGTCGATTGGCTGCGTGACCGGGGGTGCAGCGTGGTCCTCACCCGGGAACCGGGAGGGACTCCCCTGGGGGACGAGATACGACGACTGCTTTTGAACCCCGACCGGTCCCTCACGCCCCGGGGTGAACTCTTCCTTTACCTGGCCGCCCGAGCCCAGCACGTGGAGGAACGAATCCGACCCGCGCTGGAGGACGGCTCCATCGTGGTCTCCGATCGGTTCATCGACGCCAGCGTGGCCTACCAGGGGCACGGTCGGAAGCTCGGGGCCGATCGGGTGAGGCGCCTGAACGAGATGGCCACCGGCGGGCTGGTCCCCGACCTGACCTTCATCCTGGATCTGGACCCCGAGGTGGGCCTGCGTCGGGCCCGCCGGAACTCGGCGGAAGAATGGGAAACCGCCGGGGGGGACCGACTCGAACGGGAGGAACTGGCCTTCCACCAGCGGGTGCGATCCGGGTATCGAGCCCTCGCCGAAGCGGCCGATGATCGATGCGTCCTGCTGGACGGGGCAGCCTCGATCGACGAAACGAACCGGTCGGTCCGCCGCCACGTTCGGGAGCGGCTTGATATCCTTTAACCGAAGTTTCTAACCGATCGCCGCGGGAGGATGAGGGCCTTGGACTTCCCCGATTCCCTGGAGCGCCCCCTGCGTACCGGCCGGCTGGCGGGCGCCTACCTTCTCTTCGGCCGTCCGCCCGGAACGTTCTCCGAGGTGGTGCTCGAGCTGTTCCGGAGGGTGGTCTGCCCGAACCTCGAGGACCGCGTTCCCTGCGGGACCTGCCCCGACTGCCGCCAGCTCACCGAAGGGGTGCATCCGGATCAGGTGGTGCTTCCGTCCCTCGAGTCGGCGGACGACGAGGGGGGAACCGGTCGGATTGGCGTCGACGACGTTCGCGAACGTCTCCTGGAACCCGCCTCGTTGACGCCGGCTCGGAGCCCCTATAAGCTCTTTTGGCTCCGTGATGCCCGTCGGCTGACCCCCGAGGCTTCCAACACCCTTTTGAAGGTGCTCGAGGAACCCTCCGGGGAGGCGCTGTTCGTACTGACCGCGCGATCCCGATGGGACTGTCTTCCCACCGTTCGGTCCCGCTGTCAGTGGATTCGGTTTGCCCCGGCGGTCCGGCGGATCGAGGATCCCCGTGAACGCGTCCGGGAACTGCGATCGGACAGACCCCTCGAGGAGGAATCCCTCGAACAATACGAGGCCCTGCTGGAGGGTCGAAGCCGAAGCCTCGAGGTGGATTGGACCCGTGACCGGGCGCGCGATTTTCTGGTCTACCTGCTGACCCTCGTGCATCGAAAACACACCCGAGGCTCCACCGACCTCGCCGGTTCGGCCGACGAGCGGCTGTCGTACCGGCTGGTGCCCGCGCTGCTGTCACGGCTCGAGGAGCTGGAGCGGGGAGGAGACCCCGTGGTGGTCGTCAACTCGCTGCTTGAAACGATTTTCTATCCCCGGGAGTTCACGCCATGGGCACCCGCTACGTAACGACCCCGATCTACTACGTCAACGCCGCGCCTCACATCGGCCACGCCTACACCAACCTGGCCGCCGACACCCTCGCCCGCTTCTACCGCCTGCGCGGCCACGACGTCTTCTTCCTCACCGGGACGGACGAACACGGCGAAAAGATCGAGCGAACCGCGCGGGACCGGGACCGGGCTCCCCGGGAACTCGTGGACGACGTGGTGGACACGTTCCGCACGCTCTGGGAGAACTTCAACCTCAGCCACGATCGGTTCATCCGAACCACGGACGAGGATCACGTCAGCACCGTACAGAGGATCTTCCGTCGACTCCACGAACAGGGGGACATCTACAAGGACGTCTTCGAAGGGCCCTACTGCGTCCCCTGCGAATCGTACTGGACCGAGGATCAGCTCGACGAGGACGGGAACTGCCCCGAATGCCACCGGCCCGTGGAGCAGCTGAGCGAGGAGAGCTACTTCTTCCGGCTGACCGATTACCTCCCCGAGTGGCGAGAACACCTCCGGAACCACCCCGAGCTGGTGCGGCCGGAGGGACGGTACAACGAAGTCATGAGCCTGATGAGCTCGGAGAACGTCGAGGACCTCAGCGTCAGCCGAAGCCGCTTCGACTGGGGCGTGCCGGTCCCGTTCGACGACGATCACGTCGTCTACGTCTGGGTGGACGCCCTGATCAACTACCTCTCCGGAATCGACTACCCCGACGGGGACTGGGAGCGGTGGTGGCCCGCCGACGTCCATATCATCGGGAAGGACATCCTCCGCTTCCACGCGGTGATCTGGCCCTGTATGCTCCTGGCCCTGGACCTGAAGCTCCCCCGGCGGATCCACGCCCACGGGTGGTGGACGCTGGAGGGGGACAAGATCTCCAAATCACGGGGCAACGCCGTGGATCCGACCGAACTGGCCGAACGGTACGGCCGGGATGCCCTGCGGTATTTCCTCCTGCGGCGAATTCCCTTCGGGGAGGACGGCGTGCTGTCCCACGAGGCCATCGTCCAGCTCATCAACGGGGACCTGGCCAACGACCTCGGCAACCTCGTCAGCCGCGTGCTGTCGATGGTGGAACAGTACCGGGACGGCCGGGTTCCCGAGCCCCCCTCCCGGACCTCCCGGCTGGCCGAGGCCGCCCGAACCACCCGGGAGACCTGGGCCCGGCGCATGGATGATCTGGCCTTCGACCGGGCCCTTCGCGGCGTGTTCGACTTCGTGAGCGAGGTCAACCAGTGGACCCAGGACCGGCAGCCCTGGGAACTGTCCGGGGATTCCTCCCGCGAGGAGGAACTTGACTTTATCCTCTACGAACTGCTGGAATCCCTCAACGAAATCGCCGGTCTGATCGCGCCGGTCATGCCCGAAACCGGACGGGAGATCCGTTCCCGTCTGGGGCTTGATCCTCGGCGGAAGGATCCCCGAACCACCTGGGGAGAGCTCCAGGGAGGTGAGACCGTATGCAAGGGTTCGCCCCTTTTCCCCCGGATCGAGACCTCCCCCTGATCGATACGCACGCACACGTGTATAAGGAGTATTACGAGGAGGACTACCAGGCGGTCCTCGATGAGCTTCGCCGCCGCATGTTCCGGGTGCTGGTGCCCGGCGTCGACCTCGAAACCAGCCGGGAGGCCGTGGCGCTGGCCCACCGGGAGGATTTCGTGCACGCCGCCGCGGGCGTTCACCCCAACCGGGCGAAGAAACTCTCCCGGGAAGAGCTTCAGGCGCTCGAGGATCTGCTGTGTGAACCGGACGTCGCGGCCGTGGGGGAAATCGGGCTCGATTACTACCACGAATCGGCGTCCCGTGAGACCCAGCACTACATGCTCCACCAGCTGCTCGAACTGGCCCGGGACCTGCACCTCCCGGTGATCCTTCACGTGCGACCCGACGACGAAAACGCCCGACAGCCGATCTTCGACGACCTGTTTCCCATCATGGACGCCCACGGAGGGAAGGGCCAGATCACCGGGGTCTTCCACTGCTTCGGGGGCAACGATTACCGTCTAACCCAGTGCCTCGACTACCAGATGTTCATCTCCTTCGCGGGCAACGTGACCTATCCTCGAGCCCTCGAACGGCGGGCCGTGGCCCGGAAGGTTCCGATGGATCGGCTGCTCGTGGAAACCGACGCCCCCTACCTCGCGCCCGAGTCCCACCGGGAGAAGCGCAACCGCCCCGACTACATCTGGCCCGTCTACCAGCAGCTCGCCGACCTGAACGACTGGTCGGAGGAGTTCCTGGTGGACAAGGTGTGGGAGAACACGGAGAAACTCTTCGGCTGGTCACCCGACGAACTGAGTACCTGACTCACGCCCGCGGGGGATCGAGAGGGTCCATCAGGTCCTCCAGCGTGTCGATATCACGCCACATCGGGGTGAGCATCACCCGCATCCCCTCCCGGCAGGCCCGCCTCAGGGTCCGTTCCAGGACGTCCGACCGACTCCAGGTCATCCCCTCGAACAGCGATGGACACGGCTGCGTCGTCCCCACCAGGTAGTACCCACCGTCCCGGGTCGGACCAAGAACCAAATCGACGTCGCCCAGACGATCGGCACCGCGGCGAAGGTACTCCAGGGGAAGGTCCGGGGCGTCCGAGCCGATCAGCATCGGCGGTTCGGAGTACGTCCCATGAAGGTAATCCAGGGCCCGGTGCATGCGCTGGCCGAGATCCGAGCCCGACTGAGCCACCATCGGGAAGTCCGATCCGAGCCCGTACAGGCTCCGGAGCCGATCCTCCGCGTCATCGGGCGCGTAAAAAAGAACCACTCGGAACCGGGACGCCCTGAGCCGTTCGAGCATCCAGCCCAGACAGCCCGCGTAAAACTGAGCCGCTCGCTTCATTCCCACCGTGTCCCCGAGACGGGTCATCACCCGCCCCGGCTCGGGCACTTTGGCCATCATCCCCACGACGGCACGCGCCACGCCTCACACCCCTCGACTCATCGAGAATTCCTGGTGGGCTGACCGAGGATCCCCTCAACCTACCATAAAGAAAAGCGTCCGGAGTTGTTTTTGTTTGGTTATCCGTTGTTAATTTTAAAGTAATTTCTAACCCGGTGAATCGACGCCGTTCCCCCGATGGACCCACCGAAGGGTGGAGACGGCCGGGATAGAAACGCGCGTGAGGATCGCATCGCGGTCCGGAAAAATTCAGCGGTTCCCGCCACCTCGTCACCCGGCCGAAGGGACGAGTGTCGGCCCACGCCGTCGTGAAAACGAGCCAGGGTGAACCCCCCCTCTACCACCCAGAAAGCAAATCGGTTCGGAACCGCAGATTCGAACGGGGCTTGGGCACGGGAAAAACGGAACACCAAATAAGGGTGGTTGACCCGATTATGCGACTGCGCTAAATTGGGTGCTGCCGAATCGGGAAAGACGGTCATGAAGTGAGGCTGATAGTTCGTTAATAACATGTGGATAACTTGGAACGGGAATGACATCGCACTCAAACACAGCCGACCCAGCCATACACACCTCGAGGGATCGCCCGACCTAACGGACTGTACACCCTGACCAGGGTTCCCATTTTAAGGCGTCTAATAGCTTATAAAAGGGTTTTAACGGCGGGTGGAATTGGGTTTTTCCGGGCCACGCATCAAAAACTGCTTCCCGTTGTGTGGATTGATTGTGGATAACCGGTGTCTAATCCACCCGACAGGGGAAGGTTTATTGTGGATAAGTTGTTAACCCGAGGTTAATGGAGGGATCCGGGTGAGCGTGTCGACCAACGGGGAGGGTAACGCGAGGCCGGCCAGCGAGGAATCCTCGCGCTGGGAGCGGTTCCTCTCCACCTTCGAGGAAGAAGTAGAATATTATCAGTTCCGCATCTTTGGCACCCAGCTTCAGCCCCTCGAGCAGGAGAACGACCGGCTGGCGATCCAGGTGCCCCGTCAGTTCCACAAAGAATGGCTGGTCGAAAAACAGCAGGAATCCCTCCATCGTTCCGTGGAAGACGTGTACGGCCGTGACATGGACGTGGAGATCGTCGTGGCCAACGGGGAGGACAGCGAACCTTCGCGGCCGTCGCCCTCCGATGAGAACAATAATGGAAACGTAAATAAGACATTCCCTTTTGCTAACGGCAGCGGAAGTGCTCAGGGGTTTACCTTCGATAATTTCGTCGTGGGGGACAGCAACGAATACGCCTATTCCGCCGCGAGGGCCATCACGGAGGACCCGGTCAACAGCTACAACCCGCTGTTTATTTACGGGGGTGTGGGACTGGGTAAAACTCACCTTCTTCGGGCGATCGGCCACGAAGTGAAGGAGAAATGGGAACAGTCCAACGTCAAATGCATAGCGGCTGAACAGTTCACCAACGAAATCATCAAGGCCATCCGGCAGAACAACACCGAGGAGTTCAAGTACCGGTATCGCAACGTCGACATGTTCCTGGTCGACGACGTGCAGTTCCTCTCGAAAACCGACACGGCCCAGGAGGAATTCTTCCACACCTTCAACGAGCTGCATCGGAAGGGGAAAGTGACCGTCTTCTGCAGCGACCGGCCGCCTCAGGAGATCAGCCGCATCGAGGAACGACTCCGAAGCCGGTTCAGCATGGGCCTGATCGTCGACATCAAACCGCCCGATTACGAGACCCGGATGGCCATCCTGCAGCAGAAGGCTCACCAGGAAGACCTCGACATCGATCCGTCGGTGATGGACTTCATCGCCACCCACATTACCCGCAACGTACGGATGCTGGAGAGCAGCCTCACCCGCCTGTCCATGAAGGCGTCCCTGTCGGGTCATCCCATTACGGTCGAAGTGGCCGAGGAGGAACTCCAGGACCTGATCGAATCGGCGGTGTCCCGGGACGGACGAGTGACCACCGTGGACGAGATTCAATCCACGGTCGCCGACCACTACGACCTGTCGGTCAGTGACCTGACGTCGGACCGCCGCACGAGGGCCGTTGCCCGCCCGCGCCAGGTGGCCATGTACCTGTCACGCGAGCAGACGGATCGCTCCTTCTCCGACATCGGTGACCTGTTGGGGGGTCGGGAGCACTCGACCGAGATCCACGCCCACAAGAAAATCCAGTCGGAACGGGACGAGGATTCGGAACTCGCCGCTCAGGTGCGCCGCCTCGAGCGCTCCCTCAATCAATCCCGCTGACCCTTCCCTCCCCCGCAAATTCCGATGCCTTCCCCTCCCCCACCGACCCGTTGAGCAACCGACGATAACGGCGTTGACAGACGGTGGACGGGTGTTCAGAATGGGACCTCCGACTCGCTCGCGGGGAACGACCCACCGTGTCCCCCCGGTTGTCCCACGACTTATCAACCGGCGTTCTTCCCATGCTCAGGGTCTTCATGGGACTTATCCACGAGTAAAAAGGCCCCTGTTACGACTAGTATTGTACTGCTTAAATAGTCTCTAGTCGTTCCGTCTTCAGGGAGGCTCGGACTGTGCGTTTTACATCCGAACGGTCGACGCTCCTCGATGGATTGAAGACCATCTCGGGCGCCGTGGCGACCAAGAGCACCCTTCCAATTTTGATGAACATCATCCT
>CAZEBV010000014.1:0-7245 GCA_964510695.1 uncultured bacterium | reverse complement strand
CGTTTGCTGGCCACGGACCTCGAAATCTCCATTCAGACGGCCATCGAAACGTCGATCGAGGAGGAGGGAAGCTGCACCATCCCGGCCCGTAAACTCCGACGACTCGTGAACAGCCTTCCTTCGGCCGACACCGAGTTGGTCTTCGAGGTGGAAGGGGATCAGGCCCGGATCACCATCGAGGAAACGAACGCCGAGTTTCACATGCCGGTTCTGGATCGCGAGGAGTACCCGGAGCTGCCGGAGGTGGACGAGGAGGTCGGGTTCGAACTGGCCAACGACCGGCTCGAGCACCTCCTTCAGAACAGCACCTTTGCGGCGGGTACCGACTCCAGTCGAAGTTACCTCTGCGGGGTGTATTTTGACCTCTCCGAGGACACGCTCAACGTGGTGGCCACGGACGCCCACCGTCTCGCCCTGCATCGGGCCGATGACGTCGAGGCGAACGGCGGGGAGTGGTCCATGCTCGTGCCCACCAAGGCGGCCTCCGAGCTGGGCGGCATCCTCCGGGACCACGAGGGAGGATCCCTGCGGGTCTACTCCGACCGGAAACTCGTGGCCTTCGAAACCGGATCGACCCGCCTGATCAGCCGGCTGATCGACGAGGATTACCCGGATTACCATCAGGTGATCCCGGACGATTACGACCATCGCGTCACCGTCAACCGGGATCGCCTCCTGGACGCCGTCAAACGGGTCTCGCTCATGGCCGACGACAACACCCGCCGGCTGATCCTCCGCCTGGAGGACGCCGAGTTGACCCTGGAGGCCGAATCCTCCGAGACCGGAGGCGGCGAGGAAACCCTCTCCGTTGATTACCAGGGGGATGCGCAGACCATCGCGTTCAACGGCGACTACCTCGAGGACATCCTCAGCCACGTCGAGGACGAGGAAGTGTATTTCGACCTGATTTCTTCGGACAGCCCGGGCACCTTCCGCCCGCTGGAGGCCGAGGATTACCTTTACATCATCATGCCCCTTCGATTGAACTGAGCCGCTTCGCCCCTCCCTTCCCGTGAGACTTGACCGTCTCGTGGTCAGCCAGTACCGCTGCTGGTCCTACCGTGAGTTCGACCTTCCCCCGGAGACGGTCTATTTCTCCGGCCCCAACGGGTCCGGGAAGACCAGCCTCCTGGAGGCGGTAGGGTACCTCTCCCGGGGACGAAGTTTCCGCGGGGCCCGGGACGGGGAGTGCGTCCAGTGGGGACGGCAGGGCTTCTCCCTTCGGGGAGAGATCACGTCGGATGAAGCGACCGACTCGAAGTCCCTTTCCCTGGCCTACCGGACCGAGGGGAAGGATCCCAGCAAAGTGGCCCGACTGAACGACGAGGTCCTTCCCCGGCTCTCGGCCCTGCGGCGTCATCTACCCACCGTGGTCTTTTCCCCCCGTGAACTGCGGGTCATCGAGGACGGTCCCTCCCGCAGACGGGGCTTTTTGGACGATCTCCTCAGCCACCGACACGGGGATTACCTCCAGCGTTACCGCAGCTACGAGAAGGCCCGCCGTCAGCGCAACAGCCTGGTCAAACGACCCGACCCCGACGAGGTCCTGCTGGACCAGTACGAACGCACCCTGGCGAGCGACGGACGCTACCTCATCGAGCGCCGACGCTCGATCATCGATCCCCTTCAGGCGGGCCTTCGGAAACAGCTATCCTCCGTGAACCCGGACCTGAGTGACTCCCTGGAGATCCACTATGATCCGGACGTGCCCGCCCCCGAGGAACTCCGGGAGGTGCTGCGGGCGGAACGGTCGGTTGCCCTGGAGCGTGGGCACACAACCCGTGGGCCTCACCGGGACGACTGGATGGTCCACGTCGACGGCCGTGCCGCCGATCGTTTCGCCTCCCGCGGAGAGGTCCGAATTCTCCTGTTAGGATTGAAAATAACCCAGGCTTCGCTTATACTAGAATCGTCGAATAAGGCGCCTATCCTGCTCTTAGACGACCTTGAGTCCGAGCTTGACAGCACGCATCGTGGGCGGTTTCTGGATCGTCTGCGTGAGGTTCCCTCCCAGGTGCTCATCACCGGGACCCGGCGGTCGGGGCCGGACGCCTCGCTTGAGGCTGACCGGATAATCCGTTTGGAAACGGGGTCGTAAGCTCGTTGGAATCGATTGCCGAGGTCCTCGATTCGTTCGTCGACGAACGGGGCATGCAGGGGGAGCTGGATCGTGTTCGGCTGCGTCAGCAGTGGGAGACGATCGCCGGGGACCCCATGGCCCGTCACCTGAGCGTGGCCTCCCTCGAACGAGGGGTCCTGACGCTGGCCGCGGACGATCCAAGCTGGGGGCAGGAAGCGTCCCTCCAGCGTGAAACCCTCCGCCGCGCCGTCAACGACCATTTCGGCCGAGAGATCGTAACCGACGTCCGGGTGCGTCAGTAGCCGCGGTGATCCCGTCCCCGCACGGGCAAGGCCGTTCGGGTCACCCCCCCGGACATCTCCCCGGGCGCGTCACCTCGATCCGAGCCTGTTTTCCCCCGATCGGAGGTCGTCCATGACCGAGAGCACCGACGAGAACGATTATCGGTCCCAGCAAATCCAGGTGCTCGAGGGCCTGGAAGCCGTGCGGAAACGCCCGGGCATGTACATCGGGAGCACCGAACGCCGCGGCCTTCATCATCTCGTTTACGAGGTGATCGACAACAGCATCGACGAGGCCCTGGCCGGTCACTGCGAACGGATCGACGTTACGGTTCACCCCGATCACTCGGTGACGGTTCGGGACGACGGCCGGGGCATCCCCGTGGACGAACATCCCGATTTCGGGGTCTCCGGCGTGGAGGTCGTGATGACCCGGCTCCACGCCGGGGGGAAGTTCGACTCCACGAGCTACGAGATCAGCGGGGGGCTTCACGGGGTGGGCGTGTCGGTGGTCAACGCGCTCTCCGAGTGGCTCGAGGTGGTGGTGGACCGGGAGGGATCCCGCTACCGACAGCGATTCGAGAAGGGGCAGCCCGTCGGTCCCATGGAGGAGGTCGGGGAGGTGGACCGGCACGGGACCACGGTTAAGTTCCGTCCCGACCCGGAGATCTTCGAGAACGTGGCCTTCGAGTCGGAGCTCCTCTCCAAGAAGTTCCGGGAGCTCGCCTACCTGAACGAGGGGTTGACCCTCCACCTCGAACACGAGGGGGAGGACTTCGAGGACACCTACCAGTTCACCGACGGCATTCAGGCCTTCGTGCGCTACCTGAACCGCAACTACGACGTGGTGCATCCCGATCCGATCCACCTCGAGGACGAGGTGGAGGACCTCAAGGTGCAGGCCTCCCTCCAGTGGGCGGAGGATTCCTACAAGCAGCGGATCTTCGCCTTCGCCAACAACATCAACACCCACGAGGGCGGCACCCACGTGACCGGGTTCAAAACGGCTCTGACCCGGGTGATCAACCGGTACGGTCAGGATCGCGGACTGCTCGACGAGGACGGCCTGAACGGCGACGACATTCGTGAGGGACTGACGGTCGTCCTCAGCATCCTGATTCCGGAGCCCCAGTTCGAGGGACAGACCAAGACCAAACTGGGCAACAGCGAGGCCCGCGGGATCGTCGAGACGGTGATCAACGAACACCTCTCGACCTACCTCGATGAAAACCCGTCCGTCGGCAAGGCGGTGGTGGCTCGGGCCGAGGCGGGCGCCCGGGCGGGCCGGGCGGCCCCCAATGCGCAGAATCTTACCCCCCGTAAGACGGCCCACAGTTCCGCGAACCTCCCCGGCAAACTCGCCGACTGCTCCAGCCGGGACCCCGACAAAAGCGAGATCTTCATCGTGGAGGGGGACTCCGCCGGAGGCAGCGCCAAACAGGGACGCAACCGCGAGTTCCAGGCCGTTCTCCCCCTCCGGGGGAAGATCCTAAACGTCGAGAAGGCCCGCATCGACCGCATCCTCGACAACAAAGAGATCCAGACCATGATTACCGCCCTTGGAACCGGTGTGGGCGACGAGTTCGACCTCTCCAACCTGCGCTACGGCCGGGTTATCATCATGACGGACGCCGACGTCGACGGGGCGCACATCCGCACGCTTCTTTTGACGCTGTTCTTCCGCTACATGCGGGAGCTGATCGAGGAAGGCCACATCTACATCGCCCAGCCGCCCCTCTATCGGGTGAGCGTCAATGGACGGGAGGAGTGGGTCTACAAGGAGCCCGAACTTCAGGCCATGCTGGAGGAGGTCGACGGCAGCCCCACGGTACAGCGCTACAAAGGGCTGGGGGAGATGAACCCGGGGCAATTGCTGGAGACCACCATGGACCCCCAGACGCGCACCCTCCTTCAGGTGCGACTCGAGGACGCGGTCCAGGCCGACGAACTCTTCTCCACCCTGATGGGCGACGAGGTGGGGCCGCGCCGTGAGTTCATCCAGAATCACGCGGACGAGGTACAGCGTCTTGATATTTGACCCCGGGGTCCGGGAGGGACTTGACCGTGAGCGACGGACCGCTTGAGGGGGCCGTCGACGGGAACGACAACGTCGAGCTGACCTTCGTCGAGGACGAGATTCGCGAATCCTACATCGACTACGCCATGAGCGTCATCGTGGGACGGGCCCTTCCTGACGTCCGGGACGGGCTCAAACCGGTTCAGCGCCGGATCCTTTACGCGATGCACGACCTCGGTTTGACCCACAGCCGATCCCACAAGAAAAGCGCCCGCATCGTGGGAGAGGTCCTGGGGAAATATCATCCGCACGGCGACGACGCCGTGTACAACACCCTGGTTCGGCTGGCTCAGGATTTCTCGATTCGATACCCCCTGGTGGATCCCCAGGGGAACTTCGGCAGCGTGGACGGCGACAACCCCGCGGCAATGCGCTACACCGAGGCCCGCCTCGCGAAGATCTCCCGGGAAATGATTCGCGACATCGACGAGGACACCGTCGATTTTCGCCCCAACTTCGACGATTCCCTCGAGGAGCCCACCGTCTTTCCCGCGCGGCTCCCCAACCTGCTGATCAACGGTGCCTCCGGCATCGCGGTGGGCATGGCCACCAACATTCCGCCCCACCAGCTGGGGGAGGTGGTGGATGCCGTGGTCCATCGGGTTCGTCATCCCGACTGCACCGTGGAGGATTTAATGGAGCATCTCCCCGGCCCCGATTTTCCGACCGGCGGGTTGATCTGTTCCCAGGAGGGGCTCCGGGAGATGTACGAGACCGGCCGGGGGAAAATCGTGGTCCGCGGTCGGGTGCACGTCGAGGACCGGGACGCCAGGGGGTCCACGAAACTCGTGGTCGACGAGCTTCCCTACATGGTGAACAAGGCCCGGATGATCGAGAAGATCGCCGATCGGGTCAAGAACGACGTCATCGAGGGCATCCGGGACGTCCGGGACGAGTCCGACCGGGACGGGATGCGGGTGCTGATCGAACTCAGCAAGGGCGCCAGCCCCGAGGTGGTCGAGAATCAGCTCTACCGATACACGCGCCTCGAGACCACCTTCGGCGCCAACCTGCTTGCCCTGGTGGACAACGAACCCGAGGTGCTCACCCTGACGGAGCTGATCGACCATCACGTCGATCATCGGATGATCGTCATCCGCCGCCGGACCCGCCACCGTCTGGAGAAGGCCCGGGACCGGGCTCACCTCCTGGAGGGGTATCGGGTGGCCATCCGGGCCATCGACGAGGTCGTGGAGATCGTCAAATCATCGGAGAGCCCCGAGGAGGGGAACCGCGCACTCCGGGAACGCTTCGACGTCACCGAGCGGCAGGCCGACGCTATTCTTCGCATGCAGCTTCAGAAGCTGACCTCCATGGAGGTCGAGAAGATCGAGGAGGAATACCGCGGCCTTCAGGAGGACATCGACTACTACGAGACCCTGCTGGCGGACGAGGACGAGATCCGGGACGTGATGGTCGAGGAACTCCGGGAGCTCAAGGAGGAGTACGACGACGAGCGTCGGACCGGATTCAGCGATCAGCCCCTGGATATTTCCAAGGAGGATTTAATCGAGGACGAGCCCACGCTTCTCACCCTGTCGCGGGAGGGGTACATCAAGCGGTCGGATCCCTCCGCCTTCCGTCTTCAGCACCGCGGCGGCCGCGGGATCTACGGGGCGGACCCCAAGGAAGGCGACACCATCGAACACGTGTTCTCGGCCCGAACCCACGATTACCTCCTGCTGTTCAGTTCCCGGGGTCAGTGCTACTGGCTGAAGGTCTACGACGTGCCGGAGGGCGGTCGGCGTACCCGGGGGCGCCCCCTGGTGAACCTGGTGGACCTCGAGGCCGAGGAACAGATCCGGGCCGCCATCCCCGTCCGGGAGCTCACGGACGGTTATTTGACCATGGTGACGCGGGAAGGACGAATCAAGCGGACGTCCCTGGAGGCCTTCAGTCGGCCCCGTCGGGGCGGCATCATCGGCATCGACCTCCGGGACGGGGACGAGCTCGTCTGTGCCCGCTGCACCGGGGGCGACCAGGACCTCGTGGTGGCCACCGCCGGCGGCTACGCCATCCGGTTCCCGGAGAGCGACGTGCGCCCCACCGGCCGCGACACGCAGGGGGTCAAAGCCATCGAGCTTCGTCCCGACGATCGGGTGGTGGGAATGGCCACGGTGGACGGGACCCGGGACCTTCTCACCGTCAACGAGAGCGGCCACGGCAAACGGACGTCCTTCGACCAGTATCGACCCCAGAGTCGGGGCGGAAAGGGCCTGATTAACATGAAGGGGGTGGAGGAACGCGGCCCCGTGGTGGGGGTCGAGGCCGTGCAGGACGGGGATGAACCCGTGTTGATCACGGACCGGGGCGTGCTCGTGCGCATCCCGGCCGAGGAGATCAGCCGGATCGGACGCAACACCCAGGGGGTCCGGGTCATGGACGTCATGGAGGGTCAGCGCGTGGTGGATCTGGCCCTGGCCGTGGAGGAGGACGATGCCGCCCGGGACGAAGCCCTCGACGCCGAAACCGCCACCTGATCAGGGGGGGTCTCAACGTTGCCGTGGACCAAGGCCGGGATGAACGGCGCCCTCGGAAGCCTGCTGATGGCCCTCGTCATGCAGCTTGCCCTGCAGGGGATGCTCCCACTTACCCCCCCCTTCAACGTCCCGCCCTCCGCCGCCTTCCTTTCCCTTCTGGGCCTCGAGGTTCCCTACCTGGCCCTGGTGGTTCACCTGACGTACGGGGCCACCTGGTCCGTCGTGCATTTATGGCTGTTCTGGGACCGAACCTCGGTGACCAACGGAGTGGGCCTCGCGGTGGTTCTCTGGCTGGATCCCGTCCCGTTACGCGAGGCCATCGCCGCC
>CAZEBV010000013.1:0-23672 GCA_964510695.1 uncultured bacterium | reverse complement strand
TGGCACGACCCGGTTCCCGGCGAGCGGCCGCCCGCGTCCGTTGGGCCAGGGCCCACCCGCCGACGTAGGCTTCCAGACAGCCCCGGCTTCGGCAGGTACAGTCCCGTCCCCCCACCTCCACCGTGACGTGACCAAACTCGAGCGCGGAGGCCGTGCAGCCCGTGATCAACCCGCCTTCCCGGACGGCTCCGACCCCCACGCCGGTCCCCACGAAGACCCCCAGAAGATGGTCCGTGTCCCGCCCCGCGCCGTGGCGGGCTTCCGCCCACGCGGCCGCGTCCACGTCGTTGACCAGCGTCACCGGCCCTCCCAGCCGGTCCTCCAGCCGGGACCCCAGGGGAACGTCCGTCCAGTCCAGGTTCGGCGACGCCCTGAGCACCCCGTTCGACCGATCGACCTGACCGGCGGCCCCCACGCCCACCGCCCCGATCGTCCCCCGCACGTTCCGCCGGCATGACCCGACCAGATCGACGAGGGTGCCCACGAGATCAGCCGGGGTTCCGACATCGTCCGTGGGCCGGCGTTCGAAGTGCCGGACCGTCCCGTCGGGATCCAGCACGCAGGCGGCGATCGTCGTGGCGCCGACGTCCAGACCCGCGGTGAGCGGCCCGGCGGACCCGCTCATCTCATCGACCGTGCGAAGTCAGGCTGGCGAGGAACCCCGAAGGGAGGAAGGACACGGTCGTCGGCCACGAGGACGGCGTGAAGCTCAGGGATCCCCGGAGAAGAGAGTGAATCGGGAGACGACGTAGTACGCGCGAACCACGCTTCGTCCCGGGGCGGTGGTGAGAAGTCGGTCCCGGAGGCCGCGAAGCCGAAGGATCGTCCTCCGCCCGGCGTCCAGCCGCTGAACGAGACACGCCCCCCCGTCACCGCCGGAGGAGGAGGGCTCCTCCAGGGCCTCGATCGTACAGTGGGCGGGGGCGGAAACCGGGTTGCAGCGCGCGGGGTTGCCCCGGGGCATGGTGGCCCCGTAGTCGTCGAAGGACTGGATCAACGAGTCGTCGTCGGTGTAGTCGAGGCCGGGATGGTCCGTGCGCGGCAGATGAGCCCCGCTCCGAAGGGCGGCGTCGTGACGGGCCGCGTAGGTATCCATCACGGCCGCCTCCTCGGGGGCGAACTCCCAGATGAGTTCGGCACAGGTGTCGAGCATCTCAAGCTCCTCGTCGGCCAGCTCCTCCCGGTTGACGAGCTTGATGAAGGCATCCTGAAGCTCCTGCTGGCTGAACCCGAACTCCTCCTCACAGCGGTCCAGAAGGTCGTTCAGATGATCCTCCAGGACCGACACGGGCGCGTCGCTTCGGGTGGGTACGATGTAGTTGGCCGCCACCTCCCGCTGAATCGCCGCGAAGTCGTTGGGGTCGTCGTGTTTGACGATGCCGCTCACCGGGGGCACGGTGTCGTCGGTGGGCACGAACATCAACCGATCCTTCAGGGTCGTCTCGGTGTCCGAATACTGGTCGCGGTGCTCGCCGGTGTTCCAGAGGACGAACAGGACCTTCCCCCGAACCGCGTCGAGCTTCGGCCAGCCGACCTCCGCCACGGCCTGCTTGAGGCTGGAGGAGTCCCCCCGCACGTCGTCCGGGGTGATCACCTCCGAGCGCGGGAACACCGACAGGATCGTGTTCTCCAGCTCGTCGTGGCGAGGCAAAATCGCACCGGGCCACCCGGTCTCCACGCTCTGCGTCTTGGGTTCCAGGAAGACGTAGATCGGCAGATGGCCGGGGTTTCGGTCCGACCACCGACGAATCTCCAGCAGGCAGCTGGCAAGGGCGGCACAGGTGGTGTACTCGTCCAGGTCCGTCACGTGGTGGACCAGAAACCGCCCCGCTCCGGTGTCGTAGTGGATGTCGAGCTCGAACTGCCGAACTTCCCGGGAGGCCAGCTGATCCGGCAGCGGTTCGTGGGAGTAATCCCAGGCAGGCAGCCAGCGAACGGCCAGGTCCCGGGGCTTTCGGTGGTAGCTGTTGTGGGTCCCCATCACCTGGACGTGGTGCATGCGAAGCGCGGTGTCGGCGGCCGCACCGGGCCGGGGCGTCAACCCCACGAGCAGCCCCAGCACCAGGGAGAATCCCAGCCCGACCAGGAGGCTTCGAACAAGCAGCTTTTCAGGGGGCGTACGACCAGGAACGACGTCCGGGCCCATGGATGTTTCGTCCTCCCGGTATACGACCGTTGATTGAGGCTGATCGTACCGACGGTCAGTCCGTTAATCCTCCCGATAATACCGCAGGCACCCCGTAAATCAACCGGACACGGGGGATCCGATGACCGCCTTTCGTCCGGTACACTCAAACGTCCACGTCGATCCCGGCCGGCCGGAGGTCGTTTCATGGTTCCGCTGTGGTCCCACCCGTACCTTCACGGACTGTTCGTGCTCCTGGCCCTGGGATGGGTCACGCTGAAGACCACCCTGTCCCTTCGGAACCTCGTCCACAACGAGAGCATGATGCGCGACCGAAAGCAGTGGCTCCGAACGGTCATCGGGTACGACGACGTCGAGGAGGTCATCACCTACCTTCGTCTCAAGACGGGGGTGGGTATCGTGGGCGGGATCTACACGGCGATGCTGGTCCTCGGGCTGTATTACGGCGGTCTGTTCACCCGTTTTTTCCGATGGTACGTCGACGTGGCTCCCGGGGGGATCGTGTTCTCGGGCACCCTGCTGGTTCCGGGACTGCTCGTGGTCAACGAACTGCTCTCGCTCCCCCGGTCGCTGTACGACGTCTTCGTGATCGAGGAGCGCTTCGGCTTCAACCGGATGGGCCCCGGGGACTTTGTCCGCCAGAAAGCCAAGAAAACCCTCGTGTCCCTGGTGATTTCAACCGGTCTGGCCGCCGGAATTCTCTGGCTGATCGTCCGCTTCCCGCTCGTCTGGCCGATCCCGCTTATGGCGGGGTTCGCGGGGGTTTACCTCGTCATGTCCCTGCTGGTTCCGAACCTGATCCTTCCGTTCTTCTACGACCATCAACCGCTCCCGGACGGGGCGCTGAAGGACCGGGTGACCCGTTTCCTGAAACAGCACGACCTGGCCATCGGCCAGAGGATCTTCGTGGAGGAACGAAGCCGGGAAACGACGAAGTCAAACGCCTACTTCGCGGGGTTCGGTCCCTTCAAGCGACTGGTTCTCACGGACACCCTCCTGGAGGATTTCTCCGTCGAGGAGATCCTGGGCGTGCTCGCCCACGAGGTGGGACACTGGCAGCACAGCCACCAGTGGAAACGAATCGGGGCCACCTTCCTCGGCACGGCCCTGCAGTGCGGAGTGGTGTACTTCCTCCTCGAGGCCGACTGGCTGTACGGGATGTGGAACGTGCCGGACACCCCGTACGTCGGCCTGCTTCTCGCGGTGCAGTGGACCCTGCCGCTCGGGCTGATCACCCGTCCGCTGATGAACGGCTACTCCCGGTACACGGAACGGCAGGCGGATGCCTACGCCACCGACCACGACCTGGGCGATGCGCTCGCCTCCGCCCTCTCCCGCCTGGCCGAAACCAATTACGCCGTCGTCTTCCCCGATCCAATCTACGCGCTGTTCAACAGCTCCCATCCGACCCTGCCCGAACGAATCCGGCGGGCCGCCTCCGACCCCTGAGGCCCCCGATCCGGTGGGAATGATCGCCGGGACGGGCCCCTCCGTGTCCGGCCGGATGATGTAAACTCTGGGAGGTGGAACGCACCGGCGGTTCTCAGGATCCTCTCCCGCGATCTCCTCAACTCAACCCGGAGGCGCTTCCGATGAGCATCCTGGTGGTGTCCGATGCCCCGAGGCTTCGCGATCAGATGGTGGACTACCTGGAGGAGGGAGGGTTCGAGGGCATCCGCGCCGTGGACTCCCCCGAGGACGCCCGACGGGCCCTCCGGCTGGACGATCACCTGGAGCCGGACGAGGACTGGCGGCTGATGGTGGTGGACCTCAAACGGCAGGACGAGTCGGCCCTCGAACTCTGCCGCACCTGCACGTCCAACCTGGCGACCCGCGACATGCCGATCCTCGCCGTCACCCGAAACACCGACCCGAGAACCCTCCGGTCGGTCTTCGAGGCGGGATGCACCGATTTTCTGTCCCCTCCCCTCCACGGCGTGGTGCTTCGACACCGGGCCAAAAAGGCGCTGAAACTCTCGGAGAAGCAGAACCAGGACGTCCAGCAGCTGCAGGAAGAACTGAACCAGGCCCGGGCGGAAATCCACCGGCTGTCGAACCTGGACGAACTCGCCGGGATCCCCTCCCGGGAACAGTTCCAGACCGCCCTGGAACAGGAGTGGGCCCGACTGCGCCGAAGCGAGGTGTCCCTGTCGGTCCTGATGATCGACATCGACGCCTTCGGCGAGTACGAAAAACGGTACGGGAAGGACGAAGCCGACGAACAGTTCGGGCGGGTGGCAGAGGCCCTTCAGGGCGCTCTGAAGCGTCCCGGGGACACGCTGACCCGGCACGCCCGCGCGGATTTTGCCGTCCTGCTCCCCGAGACGGACCTCGAGGGAGCCCGGGCCGTGGCCCAGGGACTCATGGAAGCGGTCCGGGACCTGCGGATCGAACACTTCGATTCGGCCACGGATTACCTGACGGTCAGCGTGGGCCTGGGCAGCCTGGTCCCCTCCGGGGAACACAGCCCCGAACGACTCCTCGAGGGGGCCGAGGAGGCCCTGCGTGACGCCCGGGAGGCCGGGGGCGATCAGCTGGTCGCCCTGCCACTGAGGTGACGGAAACGCGGATCCGGGCCTCTATTTTTCGGCCTTCACGTGCAGCTCCCGGTTGCGTTTCTCCACGTCCACGAGGGTGAACCCGAGCGCCGCGAGTTCCTCCTGCATCCGGTGGGCACTGCTTCCGTGATCCCTCACCGAGTCCCGATCGTCCTTCGGGAGATGGATTTCGAGGTAGACCAAACGGCAGTCTTCGTGTGACAGCACGTCCTTCATGCCGTTCAGAACCCGGGGCTCGGATCCCTCCACGTCCACCTTGACGACGGTGGGCCGGGGAAGTTCACCCTCCTCCACGAGACGATCGGCCGTGCGGGTTTCCACGGAATATCCCTCGAGCTCCGAAGAGTCGGAGATCGTCCCGATCGCGTGGCCCACCTCGTCGGCGGCGGGCGCCTCGAACGTCAGGGTTCCCTCGGCGTCCGAAAGCGCCATCGCCATGACCCGGGTCCCGTCACCGTTGCGAGCGACGTTCTCACGCAGCTGATCGAGGTTGGGAGGATAGGGCTCGAAGGCGACGACCCGACCCTCGCGGAGCTTCCGGGCGGCAAAACAGGCGTAACAACCCAGGTTGGCCCCCACGTCGAAGAGGACGTCGTCCGGACGCAGATTCTCGAGAAGGTCCTCGAGCCACTCCTTCTCGATCCGATAGGTCCAGCGAATGATATCGCCGCCGTCGTCGGTACGGGCGCCGAAATCGGCCTCGGTGCCGTTCACCCGCAGGGTCTGAACGCCCCCGCGAAGGTCCCAGTACCAGTTCTCGGCGACGCGAGCGACGCGGTCCCAGGACACCGACGAGGAACCCGACTCCAGCCAGCCGGACAAAGCATCGTCGAAATCAACCGCAAAAGCTTCACCAAGCAAGGACATCGGCCACACGCAGCCTCCTTTCGAAGGCGCCGCGGAATGATGGCACCCGCTGCTCATCGGCCGGGGTCCGCCACCATGACGGTATTCCCCGACATGCTTCACCATGATGCTCAGGTTCGGTTCGATCGACGGTGGAAATACGACAGGATTGGGGCGAGGGTTGTCCGTGAGTCAGGTGGGAGCGCGGGCCCCTCCGTTCCGCGGTGAGGATTTCTCGGGGCCCTCGGCTGAACCATCCCTTTAATCAGGAATCAGGGTCGTTCAGCAGCGTGACAACCGACAACCGTCCAGGGGAAGATCACGAAAACCTCCCCTATGATATGAAGGACTCACGGATTGTAAATCGATTCGACGGGGTCAATTTCGGTTCATTCCACACGAGGCATACAGGTGATCCCTCCTGCGAGATCTTCCCTGGCGGTTCATCGTTCCCGCGACGCTGGTGATCCTCGCGGCGGCCGCTCTATATCCGGTTCAGTACGTCGTGGGGCCGCGCGGATCGGGGTTTCACGCCAAGGTTCTCTGTTCGGGGGTTTTCGTGTCGGGACGGGATCCCGACGCGGTGCGGGGAAGCGAACTCGAGCGGTTCTGGTACCTCCAGGGGGAGGTGGACCGCGAGGCGGGTGCCGTGACCTCCTCGACGTTAGGTTTCGCCTCCACCACGGCGGTGCACCGGGAGGGCGTCGGATGCACGCTGGCGAACGGGAGCACCCCCGAGCAGCTGCGTGAGAACCCCCCCTCCGTTCCCGACCTCGATCCCGCGTCCCCCCTTCCGACGGCCGAGGACCTGAGCCCCGAGGTTCGGGAGGCACTGAAGAACGCCCTGGACGCCGCCTTTTCGGAACCCGCCCCCGAACGGCGGCGAAACACCCGCGCCGTGGTGGTGCTGCACCGGGGCCGACTCGTGGCGGAGGCCTACGCCGAGGGGTTCGGCCCCGGGACCCCGCTGGCCGGATGGTCGATGGCCAAGAGCGTCACCGGAACGCTGGTGGGCATCGCGGCGGCTGAGACGCAGCTGGACCCCGAAGACCCGGCTCCCGTCCCCGAATGGCACGAACCGGAGGACCCCCGGGGGAACATCACGGTCGATCATCTTCTGCGCATGAGCAGCGGATTGGATTTCGACGAAACCTACACCGGTTTCGGGGACGTCACCCACATGCTCTTCGCCGCCCCGAGCGCCGGCGGTTACGCCGCACGGTCCCCCCTGTCCCATCCACCCGGCAGCCGATGGTATTACTCGAGCGGGACGACCAACATCCTCTCGCGGATGCTGAAGCATCGACTGGGTATGGACACCTACCACCGTTTCCCTCACGAAAAACTGTTCGGGCCGATCGGCATGACCAGCGCCGTGATCGAACCCGACCCTTCCGGCACGTACGTGGGCTCCTCCTTCATGTACGCCACCGCCCGGGACTGGGCCCGGCTGGGTCAGCTGTACCTGCAGAACGGACGCTGGAAGGGACGCCAGGTGGTCCCCGGGACGTGGGTCGAATACGCTACCACGCCGGCGCCGGCGGACGAACAAGGACACTACGGGGCCCACTGGTGGCTCAATCGGGGACCCCCGGAGGACCCGTCCGCCCGACCGTTCCCCTCCCTCCCCCGGGACCTGTATCGAGCGGCCGGGTTCGAGGGACAGCAGGTGATGGTGGTCCCCTCCCGGGAGGCCGTGATCGTCCGCCTCGGGATGACGCCCGACGAATCGGCACTGAACCTCAACCGGACCGTCCGCAGGATCCTGGACGCCCTCCCCGACGCCTGAACCGCCCCGGCCGCTTCCTACGACCAGCGGCGCGGGATCACCCGGAGGGTCCGCTCGGGTTCCATGGTCACCACGACTTCCTTCCCCGGCGGGGTGTCGGAATCCACCGGCTCGAGGCGAAAACGACGCGTCACCTCGCTGAGTACCAGACGCAGTTCCATCTTCGCGAACTCCCGTCCGGTGCAGATTCGCTTCCCGCCCCCGAAGGGCAGGTAGGCGAAACGGGGCCGATCCCGGGCCCGATCCTCCGTGAACCGATCCGGATCGAACCGTTCGGGATCCTCCCAGATCCCCGGATGGCGGTGAACGACGTACGGGCTGGCAATCATGAAGCTTCCCTTCGGGACGTGATACCCGGCGAGGTTGTCCTCCAGCCGGGCCATCCGCCCGGTGACGGGCACCGGCGGATGCATCCGCAGCGACTCGCTGATCACCCGCCGCGTGTAGTCGAGCCGCCCGTAGACGCCGCGGTCGAACCCGTCCTCCATGGTGTGCGTCCGGGCCTCCTCGTGTACGCGCCGGTGGATCCGAGGATGCCGTCCCAGCTGATGCCACGTCCAGGTCAGGGCGTTGGCGGTGGTCTCGTGGCCCGCCAGGAAGAAGGTCATGACCTCGTCGCGGATCTGTTCGTCGTCCATCCCCTCCCCGGTCTCCTCGTCCTCCGCCAGCATCAGCATCGACAGAAAGTCCTCGTACTCCTCCTCGGATCCACGTCGATCCTCGATCAGCCCGTAGACGATATCGTCCAGACGATCCCGGGCGCGATGAACACGGCGATTGCGGGGCGTGGGCACCCAGAGGGGCGGGGACAGCATCGCCATCAGGCCCTGACGGCCCGTGCTCCGAAGGGTTCGGAGGCTCTCCCGGACGGTCGAGACATCGCCGCCGATGTCCGCCGTGAACAGCGCCCTGCAGATCACCGAAAGCGTAAGGCGCTTCATCTCCTCCAGGAGATCCAGGGGCTCCCCGGGCTCCCAGCCCTCCATCATTCGCCGGGCCTCGGAGAGCATGAGATCGCCGAAGCCGCGCACGCTTTTCCGGTGGAACATCGGGGCGATCAGACGGTGCTGCTTCTCCCAGCTTTCCCCCCGGTTGACCAGAAGCCCGTTGCCGAGCACGAAGTCGATCTCGGAGACGTCCCGGATGGCGCTGATGTACGTGGAGGGATTCCTCAGCAGGACGTGTTCCAGGTAGTCCGGCTCGGAGAGGATGTACATGTCGCTCAGGAGGACGGGCTGGTAGAACCGAGCGACCCCCGGGTAACGCACCGCCAGGTCCAGGAAGAGATCGAGGGGGCTCTCCCCGGCGAGCATCCGCCCGTAAAACCGCACCCAGTCCAGCCCCTCGGGGCCGGGAGCCGGCACGGTCCCGGCCGAATCGTCGGACCGCACGGGGGATCGGGCCATCCGGATGCACCTCCCTTCCAGGGTTCCAACGGGAACCTCGACCCCGTCGGGCCTTATTCGCCTGGCTCACATATTACGCTGTTATCGTATAAGATGGAGGGACTCTTCCGTCGGTTCGACGGAGGATGACCCATCGATCCGGGCGGGACACGTGAGGGAGAACCATGGACGAGGCGGAGTATTTCGAGGCCTTCCGCGACTTCTTCGCGGACGTGAAGGAGGAGAAAAATTTCCTCAACTTCCTCGACGCGGAACTGATCGAGGTCAAGCGGGGTCACGTGGAACTTCACGTGCCCACCCAGCCCTACCTGTTCAACCCGGCGGGCGTGGTTCACGGAGCCGTGACGGCGGGCCTGGTCGACATGGCCTGCGGGCTTTCGATCCGGGCCGAACTGGGGCCTCCCCGGACGTCCTCCTTCCAGACGGTGGACCTGAACGTGTCCTACGTTCGACCGGCCACGGAGGACCTCCACGTCGAGGGGTCCGTCGTCCGGGCCGGGGAGCACCTCGGGGTGGGCCGAGCCGAGGTCCGAAGCCTGGCCCCCGACGAAACCGAGAAGACCGTGGTGTCCGGACAGGCCACCTACTACTACGATTAAACCATCCCGGGCCCCGGCCTCGGGATTAACCCGTCGCGGGATCCCAAGCTCCAGCGGCCACTGAAACGGAGGTGCCCTCGTGTCCCGGAGTCAGACGATCGAGCGACTTCACCGTGAGGCGCCGCTGCTGGACGTCCACGCCCATCCTCCCCTGAAGGGCTGGCTGTTCAACCGTCAACTGTGGAACCGGGGGCACAGCTTCGGGTTCTTCGACCCCTTCAGCAGCCGCACGAGCTTCCCCCGGCTCGAGGAGGGGGGGTTCCGGGTCATCTGGGCGACCCATTACATCCCCGAGCTGGGGCTCTTCGAGGACAGCCCCTTGATCCGACTGGGGGCACGGATCGTCCGCAGCTACGGCAGGATCACCACGGGATCCCCGTTTTCCCGGCTCGAAGCCTCGGTCGAACGCCTCGAGAAACAGGTCGGCCGGCACCCGGACCGGGCGGGCATCGCCCGCTCGCCCGGGGAGGTGGACCGGCTCCTGGAGGCGGACAGACTGGCCATCGTACACGCGGTGGAAGGGGGACACGTCCTGGAGCGGGACCTGAGCCGGCTCGACCGGCTCCAGGAGTGGGGGATCGTGAGTCTCACCCTGGCGCATTTTTACCCCAACGGGATCGCGCGGCAGGTCGACGCCATCCCGGACAGCCACCTCATCAAAACCCTCAGCTCGTTCGACTTCTTCGAGGAGGATCAGCCGCCGCTGACCGATTTCGGCCGGGACGTCATCGACGGGCTGGCCGAACGGGGGATCCTCGCGGACCTCACCCACTGCGACCCCGAGGCCCGGGCGGCCATCTACCGGCACGCGCCGTCCTCCCTCCCGCTGATCATGACGCACGTGGGAGTTCACGCTCATCAGCCCGTACCGATGAACCCGACCGACGATGAACTGGAGGAGATCGCCCGGCGGGACGGGGCGATCGGGCTGATCTTCTTCAACTACTGGCTGGACGAACAGGAACCGTCGGCCGGGCTGCCCGCCCTGTGGAGGACCCTGACCCACGTCCACGACGTGACGGGAAGCTGGGATCACATCATGATCGGCACCGACTTCGACGGGTTCACGAGTCCACCCGACGAGGTTCCCGACGCCTCCCGGCTCGGGGCGTTCACGAACATGCTCCTGGAACGGGGACTCCCGGAGGAGGCCATCCGGAAAATCCTGGGGGGCAACGCCCGGAGAATCATGCGTGAACGGTGGAGCACCCCCACCGACGACGAGGGGCGTTAACGGGCGTCACCAGCCCCCCTCGAGGCGGTCGGCCCGGTCCCGGGCCCGCCGCGCCCCTTCGTGGTCTCCCCGCCGATCCCTCACTTCGGCGATCAACCGCCACGTCCGGATCTTCAGCGGCCGATCCCCCTCGTTCAGCCCCAGGGATTTCTGCGCGAGAACCTCCACCTGGCGAAGCCGTCCCTGCCGCCGGCGAAGCCGCGCCAGCTGAAACCAGATCCGCGGGTTCTCCGGCCGCAGGTTCACGGCCCGGTCGAGGTAGGACTCGGCCCGATCGGGGCGATCCCGGTCGATGAGCTGACGGGCCCGATCCACGAAGAGCTCGGACAGCTCCCGTTCCGTCAGGCTCTCGGTCGGCCCATTCTGCCCGCCGGCCGGGGCGGACGGGGAGGAACCCACGGCACAGCCCGCCGCCGCCAGCAGCACAAGCCCCACCAGGCCCGCCAGCAGATCCCGCCGGTCCCGACCGCACGAAAGCCACCGGCGGGGACTCACGGGCGGCCCCTCCGTGACAAAAAGTCCAGCAGCCCTCCCGCGCAGGGGGCCCTCCGATCCGGGATTGACCCCTCGATGAAAGGCAGCTTCGTTTCCCGGGGGCATTGACCGTCGGAGGGCAGCCAGCTTTCACGGTCGACCCACACCTCGCGCACGCCGTCCGGCGGGCGGTCCCGGAGGGAACGAAGCGGGAGCCGACGGGCCACGGCGGTCCAGATCCGGCCGGCCCCCCGAGCCCCGGTCAGACCGGTCGGTCCGAAATCATCCCGTCCCATCCAGACCGTCATCAGCCGCGTCCGGGTAAACCCCGCGAACCAGCTGTCCCGGAAGTCCTGGGTCGTGCCGGTCTTTCCCGCGAACCGTAAACCCTCCGGCAGCCCACGCCGAAGCCCCCGGGCCGTCCCTTCCCGGGTGACCCGCCGAAGCCCCTCCCGCACGAGGTAGGCGGGGCCCTCCCCGACCACCCGTCGAAGCTCGAGTGAATCCCGTTCGAGCGGCTCGCCGTCCGCGGTGCGGACGCCCCGCACCACCCGCATGGGGGCCCGGTACCCCCCGCTGGCCAGGGTCTGATACATCTGGCTGACCTCCAGCGGGGACAGGGGAACGGCTCCCAGCAGCACGGACGGCACCGGCCGGACCCCGGGATCGACCCCCAGGTCACGAAGGGTGCCAAGCACCATGGGCACGCCCAGACTCAGGCCCAGACGGGCGGTGGCGACGTTGTAGGAATGGGCCAGGGCCATCACCAGGGGCACCTCACCGTGGTATTCGCCGCTGAAATTCCGGGGGGACCAGGCCCGGGTGTCACCCGGCTGCTTGATCGTGAAGGTGTCGTCCCGAACCGTCGAGACGAGCGTGTACGAATCGGGACGACTCAACGCCGTCAGGTAAACGGCCGGCTTCACGAGGGATCCGATGGGCCGGTTCGCCCGGACCGCCCGGTTGAACCCCGGATAGCCCGGGGTCCTACCTCCCAGCAGGGCCAGGACCTCCCCGGTCTGGATTCGGGTCACCACCACGGCGGCCTGGAGGGACTCCTCGGGCACGTCACGCCGCTTTTCCAGACGCTGGGTCACCTCGGGAACCGCCGATTCCACCGCGCGCTGGGCCCGCGCGGAGAGCGTGGTAAAAATACTCAGGCCCCGTCTTTGCAGTTCCTCGTCCCGGAAATCCCGCCGCAGACGCTGCTGCACCAGGTTAAGGAAATCCGGGTACGGGGCGTCCGCCTCCCCCTTCGGAGCCAGCTTGAGCGGCGAGTCCAGGGCCCGCCGACGCGTCTTCGGTTCGATCAGGCCGTGGTCTCCCATCAGGTTCAGAACCAGGTTGCGCCGCTTTCGGGCCCGCTGCGGGTGACGTCGGGGATTGTAGCGGGAGGGCGCCCGGATCATCCCCACGAGCAGGGCGATCTGATCCGGACGAAGCTCGTCCGGGGTGGTGCCAAAATACATCCGGGCGGCGCGACCGACCCCCCGCACGGGACGATTCCCCCGCTGACCGAGGTAGACCTCGTTGAAGTAGGCTCGAAGGATCGTGGACTTCTCGTAGTGCCATTCGACCAGCAGCGCCATCACGGCCTCCTGAAACTTCCTCCAGAGCGTACGATCACTGTAGAGAAACCGGCTCTTAACCAGCTGCTGGGTCAGAGTGCTCCCCCCCTGGACCACGGCCCCGGCCCTGAGGTTCGCCCAGAGGGCCCGCAGGATCCCCTCGGGGTCCAGCCCGACATGGTCGAAGAAGTTGCGGTCCTCCACCAGGAGAAGGGTCCGCTGAAGCAGCTCCGGGACGTCCTCGAGCGACAGCGGAACGCGATCGCCGTACCGGGGACCGTAGAACGTCCCGATGCGCAGCGGGGCGAGTCGAACCACCGGCACCGATCCGCCATTTTCGGCGTCACGAAGCCCGGTGACCTCGGATCCGCTGAAGGTGACGTGGAGCCGCCGGCCGGATCGAGTTTCCTCCAGGAAGCGAAACGCCCGAAGGCCCACCGTCACCCGCGAACCCGACACGGCGAACTGACCGGTTCGACGGACCGCCTCGACGGGAACGTACCCCCGACGATCCAGGGCCCTCCGGAAGGCTTCGAGGGTCAGTTTCCTGCCCGAGTAAAGCTCGAGTGGACGGGCGTACACGCGGGACGGCCCCGGGAGCTCCTCCCCGGAGAAAGCCCCGCGAACCCGAACGTCCAGCCAGGCCAGCCAGACGCCGACGGCCAGCAGCCCAAGAAGCACCAGGCCCCGACGGACCGCCGCCCCGCTCCAGCCGCGGGGATCCAGCGTCAAGGGTCATTCAACCTCCAGGCCAGCGAACAGGGATCCCGCCCCGATGGTGACGAACCGCGGTTTTACCTCGCCGTCCGGGGGCGCCGAACGTGCCTCGATCCGTTCAGAAACTTCCCTGAAGAAGCCCCTCCTGAAACAGCCGGCGATGCCCGGGGGCGTCGTGGGAGACGACGAGGTTCAGGTCCGGGTGGCCCGCGCGAAGCTCGTGCAGGGCACGCAGCTGCTCCCGGACGCGACCGGTGTTCTCCCCCACGAAAAATCGAGCGACGGGACGGGGTTTGTCCCTCGGGAGCCGGATGTTGTCCAGGGACCACGCCACGTCCCCCACGAAAAGGTACTCCTGACCGTCCGCCCGCCGCACGTACACCATCTGACTGCCCGGCGTGTGGCCGGACGCCTCGATCAGCACCACGCCGGGTGCCAGCGGATAATACTTTCCGTAATGAATCACCCGCGTTCCATCGAGGTGCTCCCGGGACAGACCGACACGGGACAAAAGGGGGCGGTTGGCCCGCTGACGGACGTTTAGAAGCAGGTGATCCAGAAGGGCCTCACGGTGGTCCGAACGGGCAACCCCGCCAACGTGGTCGGGATGAACGTGGGTCATGACGATGGTGTCCGCGCGCCTCAGCGCGCCCTGTACCGCCCGGTATTGCTCCGGGTGAAACGGTCCCGGGAACCCCATTTCCTCGTGCAGGGACCGGTCGGTCCCGGCGTCGATCATCACCCGTCGATCGGGGGCCACGACCTCGTAGGCCGTGCGGACCATGGTGTGACGGGAAAACCCTCCGCCGGCGATGATCGCACCCCGCGGCACCATCGAACGTGCCACCACCCAGCCGCGTACCTTCGTGGGAAGAGGCCCGTCGGGGCGACGGGCCAGGCGGCGCATTTCACCCAGGTCGAGGCGGTAGTCGGTGTCGGGGCCCACCGGAGCCACCCACGCCAGACGATACAGCGTCACCCCGCCGGCGAGAACGAACGAAGCCAGTCCAACCAGTCCGGCGAGGGCCAGTCGACGCACGTGGACCGCCTCCGTGGTTGACGTCCCAAGCGTTCCGAATACGTCGTGCATCCTACCAAACTTCTCCCCCGGGGACGGCGGTATCCGGACACGACAACGACGAACGTCACGGCGGCCACCCTCTGTTAACCTTTGGTCGATCCACGGAGGGACCCTCTACCGGGAGGTGAAAAGCGTATGCCCGACATCCATGAAAGCACCGTGGTCGGGGCCCCGGCATCGGAGGTCTGGGACCTCCTGCGGGACTTCGGCGGCCTGGACCGGTGGTACCCCGGAGTCGAACCCGACGATTTGCGCATCGTCGACGATCGTGCCGGGGACGCGGTGGGGGCCGTTCGCATCCTCGAGATGGCCGAGGACGTCACGATCCGGGAACGGCTGATCGAGCACTCCGATGACCAACGGTTCTACACGTACACCATCCTCGACTACCCCCTGCCAATCCGGGACTACCGCGCCACGATCCGCGTGCACGCGGTCACGGACACCGACGACGCGTTCGTGGAGTGGTCCGCCCGGTTCGAAATCGAGCCGGATCTCCGGGAGGAGGCCGTCCAGAACATCCGGTCCGTGTATCGGGGAGGGCTCAGCGCCCTGAAGGAACGGTTCGGCTGAGGCTCGGTACCGGGGAACCCGGCGGCCTTTCTCGGCCTGGATCCGTCCCGGGCCCGGCGAGTGTCCCCCCATGATCCCGGCCGCCCTCGCCGCCGTGTCGGTCCTGGTGGTCCTTGTGGTCCTGCTGGTCCCGTGGGCGATCCCGGGGGCTCTGTTCCGATCGCATTCGGGATCGAGGGAACCTCCCCGGCCGTCGATCCCGGCCGAATACCGCGGCTCGATGCGCCCGGTCGATTCCGCCCGGACAAACCTTGAAAAAACCGAACGGGGCAAACTCCGGCTCACGATCAAACACGAGCCCCTCCGGGACGTGACGCCGAAGATGCTGGTATGGTGGTTCCAAACCTTCCCGGCACGAACCCTCGAGGTCAAGGGGAAGCTAATCCCCTGGTATCAGCTCTGGCACCCGATCGATCACGTCGAAGTCCGTGTCCGCCGGGAGGGTGATCCCGGTGTCCCCGGTTTCTCCGAGGGCGCCCGGGTCGAAATCCACGAACAACTGGGTCCGGACCACTCGCTGCCCGAGGGCGGGGTCGCGACCGTCCGCAAACTGGACCGGACCGGGATTGTTCTCAGCCTGGAGGTCGGGCCGATCCGGGTCGCCCGACTCGAACACCGGTTTTGTCCGGTCGAGGGAGGCACACGCTACGAGTCCGAACTGGTGGTGGGCACGGACTGGCCGCTGCTTGGCGGCCCGGTGAACGCCCTGATCAGGACCTTCGCGTTCACGGAGGAGGTGGGACGAGCGTGGTTCAAGCATAACGTGGAGGAAGTCGGTAACTTCGAGATCTTCCTCCCCGAGCTATACCGCCGGCAGGGTCCCGGATCCAGGCGGGACGCAGGCGGTTAGCGGGGTCCGAACCGGCTAGTCCTCCCAATTATTTTCCAGGAACTCAGCCTCCTCAGGGGTGGTCTCTCGCCCAAGCACGTCGTTTCGGTGCGGAAACCGTCCGAACCGTTCGATGGTTCGCCGGTATCGATCGGCGACCTCCCCCATAAAATCGAGTTCCTCAACGTGCTCGGCCACCTCGTGCATGACGGGGTTCACCTGCTTCTGCTTCACGAGGTCCTCGGCGTGAAGGTAGGGCAGGGCGGCGTAGAAACCCTCCAGGGGCGTGAAGGACTCCGGAAATCCCTTCTCGAAAAACGGCCCGGCCAGGGCCTGGGCCCGATCGTCGGTCGCGTACTGTTCGGCCGAACCGCGGTACAGGTGGCGGGGAACCTGATCGAACAGCAGGATCAGGGCCAATCGACCGCGGTCGATCCTCTTCCACTCCTCGTGGTCCCCCCGCTTCGCGCGGCGGTAGAACAGCCGCAGCCGTTCACGGACCCTCGCGTCGTCCCGTTCATCCTTGTGAGGGAGGGAAAACCAGGCCTGAAGAACATCCTCGATTCGCTGTCGCCTCACCGTCATCGGGCCCCCGGAGGGCAGCGTGGGTTCAGCGGGTCAGGGCTGCTGGCCGAACAGGATAGACCGGCGCTCGCTCTCACGTAAGACCTCGGCCCGTAACATCCCCCGTTTCAACCCGACTGCTCCGACTCGTCGTCCTCGCCGTCCAGGTATTTGCCCAGCCGATCCGGGTCCTCCCGGTAGGCCTCCTCGAGGAGCTCGTCCGTGGTTTCGGAGCGGTACCGGCGACGCCGCTGTTCGTCGGCGTCCTCGTCGGATCCCTCACCCCCTCCCCCGCCGCGCCCGCCTCCCCGTTCGGCCCGGCGGCGCCGCTTCTGCTTCTCGCGGGCCCGGCGGCCGGCCTCGAGGGCCTCCTCGATTTCACGGTTTAGAATCTCCAGGGCACGGCGGCGGTTCTGCTTCTGCGACCGATGTTCCGCGTTCTCGACGATGATTTCGTTCGAGTCGGTTAACCGTCGGGGCGGGAGATGCTCCCGCAGGAAATCCCGTTCTTCCTCCGGGAGCGGCACCTCGTCCACGGCGATTCGAAGGCGTACGGCGGTGGCCCGACGATCCACGTTCTGTCCCCCGGGCCCGCCGGACCGCATCGCCTCGAACTCGACGTCATCCTCGGTCAAATCCACCCCGACCAACCCCCCTTCAGTCATCCGACCCGGCTCGGTTTCCGAAAACAGGATTTCATGCCCCCGCCCTCCGCGCCAGTCACCCGAAGCCGACCGCGTGGGCCCATTCGGGGGCACCCAAAAAAGACCTATGATGAACGACGATTCACCGGGTCCGACCCCCGAGGAAGGAAACGAACGCATGGATTGGATCCAGCTGGCCCACCACGCCGGTGCCTTCATCAACGTGGCCCTGGGCCTTGCGGCCCTGCTGTTTCCACGGCGCGTGGCCGATCGACTGGGCCTCTACCTGAAGGGGAAACTCGGGCTGGGCGAAATCCGGGCCACCTACGGCGGGCTCTTCCTCGGACTGGGGGTCTTCAGTCTCATTCAGGGGAACCCTTTGCTGTTCCGTATGCTGGGTTTCGGCTGGCTTCTCGTCGGGCTGGGGCGGATGCTGTCCATGGTGATCGACGAAAGCATGACCCGAAACAACGTGGTGGCGTTCACCGTGGAAATGCTGGTGGCGTGGCTTCTTCTGGTGAATCCCTGGGGATGAGGCCCGTTCCCGACGTCCCTAACCGTCCGGACCGGCGAACAGGTACTCCTCCCGGGCCAGCTTGATCCAGTAGGCGGTTCCCACGCCCCAGAGGGTGTTGGCCATCACCACGAGGGCGGGCGTCCATCGACCCAGCTCGAGTCCCATCTCCCCCTGCCCCTGAAGGACGGGAAACACGTAGAAGAGCTGTACGCCCGTGGGAACCAGTCCTCCGATCAGACCCACGAGCGGAGGATACTTCAGGACCAGATCCCAGGTGGTGAAGAACACGAGACCCCAGATCCCACCCCAGAGCAGCCGGGGACGGACCCATTCCCAGCTCAGCGGAGGGGCGATCGCAACCCCGAGGTAGTCGGTCCCGCCAAAAGCCCCCATTCCCCACACGAAGAGGGAATTCAACACGGCCCCGAACACGCCCGCCATGAAACATAGACTCAGGCGGGCCAGCGGCCCGTATTGAACCTGCTGCATGGCCCTCACCTCCCAGCCGGAATCCAACCCTCACGCACCTTCGGCCGCCCAGGTCCCCATGAGAACGTTACCAGCGAAGCCGGGCGACGACGAGCCACTTCGCCGGCCGGCCACGGTCCCCGGCGGGACCCTGGAGGAGGCCGAGTTCACCCGGTAGTGTGTGGACACGCGATTCCTCCGACCGTCGGAGACGGGCCACGCCGAAACCACGCACCAATTCGAACGCCCGAGGGAGGCTCCTCCCCTGAACGCCAAACGGATTCCCGGTTCGAACTGGATCCTCGAACGAATTCAGCGCCTCTTCGATCGGGGGCTGCGCCGACCCGGCTACGCCGCCGACCGCTGGGCGGAGCGGTGGCTTCACGACCGTCTGACGGAGTTCGGCTTACGGGACGTCGCCGGGGAGCCGGTTTTGCTGCCCCGCTGGGACGACCACGAAACCCGGTTGACCGTGTGGCCGGAAAAACGGCCCGGGGAAGCCGAGGAAATCCCCTGCTTCGCCCTCCCGCACTGCCGTCCGACCGAAAAGCTGGAGGCCCGACTGGTGGACCTGGCGGACGAGCCGGCCCGGGTGGAGGGCAACATCGCGGTCGACGAGCTTCGCCTGAGCCGGATGCCCCAGGCCTTCATGAAGGACCAGGCGACCCGGAGTTTCGACCCCGACGGGGCGCTGGACGATCACACCCAGGTGCTCCCCTTCGGCGAGGATCTGATGTTCGTCATGGAGCCGGCCCTCGAAGCCGGGGCGGCGGGGTTCATCGGGGCCCTCACGGGCGTCCCGTGGGACACCCACGAATACTACGTGCCCTACGATGCCGTTCAGCGGGACATCCCGGGGGTCTGGATCAGCGGGCGGGACGGGGAACGTCTGGCCGAGATGATGCGGTCGGGTCCCGTTCGAGCCGAGATGACGGTCGACGCGACCCGCACCGAGATCGAGTCGTACAACATCACCGGCACCCTGCCGGGCGACTCGGACGAGTGGGTGATCGTGGGGACCCACCACGACGGCCCGTGGGCCTCGGCGGTGGAGGATGCGTCCGGGGTGGCCCTCCTGCTGGCCCAGGCCCGCTACTGGTCGCGGGTTCCCGAAAAGAAGCGCCCCCATAACCTCCTGTTTACGTTCAACGCGGGTCACATGGCGGGCGGGGCCGGCTGTCGGGCCTTCCTGGAGGCCCACGAGGCGCTGCTGGAGGACGCCGTGGCCGAGATCCACCTCGAACACGCGGCCCGCGAGTGTCGAGCCGAGGACGGCGAACTGATCCCCACCGACGAACCGGAGGTTCGCTGGTGGTTCACCAGCCGGAACGACGACCTGGAGGATCTCGTGGAGGAGGCGATTCGCCGGGAAAACCTGCGGCGATCCCTGATCCTGCCGCCCGAGTTCTTCGGGTCAATGCCCACCACGGACGGCGGACCCTTCCACCTGGAGGACGTGCCGCTCGTGAACCACCTGGCGGCCCCGATGTACCTGTTCGACCCTCAGGATACCCCGGACAAAATCCACCGGGAGAGCCTGGTCCCGCTCACGCGGGCCTCGATCCGGATCATCGAAGGACTGGCCGACCACACGGCCGAGGGACTGCGGGCGGGCACACGATCCGGCGAAGGGCCCACGCTCGACCGCGTGCCGGGGGAAGGGGAGGCGCGGGACTTCGACTTCCCGGAGGGCTAGCCTTCCCCGGACCGGCTACAGCCGATAATACAGCACGGTGAACCAGCGTCCCGGGGCGGTACGAAGCAGCGTGTCGCGGGCCGTCCTCAGCCCCCGCTCGACCGGCTCGGGAACCCCTTGTCGCTCCACGAGGCAGGCCCCGCCGTCCCCCGAACTTCGCGTCCAGCTGGCCAGCCAGTCGAGGTTGGCGTTCAACGTCCAGGCGGTGTCCCCGTTCGCCCAGTGTTCCCCGGGGTTCCCGAGACAGCCGTTGTCGAGCATGTAGCAGTGCCCGGCGGTGTCGTCCTCAATTTCGTGGGCCTGGACCATGTACCAGCCGCTGCCGCGGGCACGATCGTGGGACACGCCCCCCGGATCGAGTCGGTTCCCGTCGAGGGGTGACTCGCCCCGAAAGCACCGATACGCACTGTCCCCACAGCTCAGGCCGGTGAGTTCCTCAGACTGCGCGCGGACCTTCTCCGGATCCCCCATCCCCAGGTAAATCGGAAGGGAGGTGTCGACCTCCGAAAGGTCACCTTCCCCCACGAAGATGTCCTCCTCGCCGTTTACGATGCGCAGCCGCTCGCTGGAGAGGGTCCGGGTGTCCGGGGAAAGACAGCCGCGAAGGTCGAAGATCGAATACTGGATTCCGGCTCCCATCCCGTGCACGGCCCGAACGCGGGTGTCGTAATCCCGCGACAGCATGGACAGAACGGACCCCTGGCTGTAGCCGGCAGCCACGATCCCCCGACTGCAGTCGGCCTTCGGGCGATCACAGAGGGTGGAGACGGCGCTGGTGGGCGAGTCCGGATCAAAGACGCACTTCGATTTGGGAGACAGGGCGCCACAGCCGCCAAAACTGTCGTCCGGGTAATCCACGGTCGCCGCCACGAACCCCCGCTCGGCCATCCCCTTCACGGCCAGCAGAGCCGTGGATCGACGGTAGGGCTCGCCGGTGCCCGTCAGGTAAACGAACACCGGGTAGGAATCGGGGGCGGAGGGCTCCCAGCCGAACATCTCGTAGGAGGAGTCGCAGCCGGTCGCCCCCTGAGCGGGGAGGTTCTGATACTCGGCCACGAAAGTGTCCGCGGCCTCGACGGGCATCACCGGGCTCCCCAGCAGCAAAAAGACACACAACGCGGCGAACACCGTCCGCCGCGGGTAAAATCCACCGTCTTCCTCCGGCGGCTCGGGTCGGATCCCCTCGCGCCCTTGCGATGCCACGGTGGACGTCACCCCCCTGGAACATTCGGCGGTGAGTTACACGACCCTAATGGTCCAGAGACCATGGACTCTGTCAACACCGAACGAGAAAAGACCCCGGTCCTGGACGTAAGCCCGTACTCCGGGGGAAAGAAGGACCGGTCCCAGGCGGGAAAGCGAGAAAGGAAGGTTACTCGGGAGGCAGCGAAGGACCCTCGTCGCCGCCCATGGCCCGTTTGATCTCGGCCACGCTTTTGCCGAGCGAACGGGCCAGCTTCGGCAGCTGGGAGGAACCAAACAGAAGCAGCAGGATCCCGAACACGATCAAAAGCTCCGTAGTACCCATGAAGGATCACGTCCCCTCGTCAGCGAATCGGTTCAGCGGGCCGAAACAAGTCCTGCTACCTTCGAACATTGTCCCATCTCAGGTCCGGTTTGTCCCGCGGCTCCCCCGGTCCCCTCCGCGGGCCGCTAACCCTCCCCGAAAGGAAGCGTCTCGTCCAGCAGCCCGCGCACCGAGTCGGCCTCGTCCAGCAGCCCCCACCGGTCGAAAAGGGTTTCCGGATCGCTCCCCACGCCGTCCGAGTTGGCCTCAAAGACCTCGAAGCAGCCGCGGAATTTCCGGCGAAGTTCCCCGGGCGTCATGGGATCGGCCGGCGATCCGGGCACGTCCTCGACCTCCCGGGTCAGGGTGGAACCGTCGGTCCGTTCGAGACTCAGGGTGACGACCCCGTCCGCCAGGGAAGCGTCGGAGGATGGCTCCCCGGATTCCTCCCGGAGACGGACGCGGTCGAGGTGCCGCCGGATCGGCTCCCGGCCCACGGCCTCCTCCGTGAAACGACTCAGGTCCACCCGTCCGTCGAGCAGGGCCGTCAGCACACAGTACTCGCCGGAAAACTTCGCCTCGGAAGCGGTCTTCGGGGGGTCCTCCCGGAGAGGGGCCAGCCCGCCCGGGGGCGTCGTGACCGTCAGATGGTGGATCGTGCCGGGATCGGTGACTCCCTCCTCGCGGAGTCCCAGGGCCCCCTCGATCATTCGGTGGGTGGCGTAACAGCAAGGATATTTCTTGCGGGCAAGCCCCGACTCCTCGAGGAAAAGAGGGTCCCCGAGCACCACGCCGTCGAGGGACTCGACGGCCCCGCCCGTGAAGGCCCGCGCGAACCCCTTCTCCCCCAGGGCGTCCTCGTCGGCCTCGAAACCCTCTCCGGCGAGCCGGGCGGCCCTCACCCCACCCCGGGCGGCCAGGCCCATGTGAAGGGGCTTCACCATGCTCCCGAAATTAACCTGAAGCCCGGAGGCCATCGAGGCGGCGATTCCCAGCGCATGGATCATGGCTTCCTCGTTCAGGTCCAGCAGCGACCCGGCGGTCACCGCCGTCCCCAGGGTGCCCAGCGTCGACGTCGCGTGCCATCCCAGTTTGTAGTGGTGAAACCCCAGGCCCTGCCCGACTCGCACCAGCGCCTCGAGCCCCCGTGCGTAGGCCCGGATCACCTCACGCCCGGAGGCGTCGACGTGCTCGCCGCCGGCCAGGGCTGCGGCCACCAGGGCGCCGCTCGGATGGGCGGTGACCTCCAGCACCAAATCGTCGTAGTCCAGGGCGTGGGCGGCGGTGCCGTTCAGGAGGGCGATCGTCTCCGGGAACCCCTCGCGGTCCGCTCCCCACGCCGAGGCTCCCCGCTCGTCGGAGGACGGTGCAGGCCCGGCAGCCGCCCGGATTTTTCTCGAGGCCGGCTCGAACCACCCGGCCAGCGCACAGCCGAGGGTGTCCACGAAGGCCTTCGAAACCTCCTCGCGGACGGAGTCCGAAAGCGTGACCGGGGCCGTCACCCAGCGGGCCATCCGGCGGCTGGCCGACACCGGCTCAGTCCTCCCCATCGGATAGAGCCCCGATAATTCCCCGTTCGGCCAGGGAGCGGATCATCTCGGGCGCGTAGTCCAGGTCCGAAAGCACCTCGAAGGCGTGGGCGTTCAACTCGGGGGGGCCCTGGCTGACCTCGGCCCGTCGATCGTCCATCCGCAGGGGTAGATCCACCCCCTGCAGGTCCGGAATCGCGTCGTGGGGAAGGTCCCGCAGCATATCCAGGGTCCGGGTCTGAGGATCCTCGACCACCTCGTCCACCTCGTTAATCGGGCTGCAGGGCACCCCCGCCTCCTGAAGACGATCCAGCCACGCCTCCGTGGTGTCGGTTCGGAAGGCCTCCTCCAGGGCCTCGTGCAGGGCGTCGCGGTGCTCCACGCGATCGGCGTTCCCGGCAAAGCGCTCCTCCTCGGCGAGTCCGGGTCGACCCACCACCTCGCAAAGACGCTCGAAGAGCCGGTCGTTGCCGGCGGAGACGAACACGTAGTCGTCCCGGGTCTCGAAGGCCTCGTAGGGAGCGATCATGGAGGTCCGGGAACCCCATTTCCCGGGAACGTCCCCGCTTCCGAGGTACCCCGCCACGTGGTAGGACATCCAGGACAGCCCCACCTCGAAGAGGCTCGTGGTCACCTTCTGTCCCTCGCCGGTCTCCCGCCGTTCGAGCAGGGCCCCCACGATGCCCAGCGCGCACCAGAGCCCGCTGCCCATGTCCATGATGGAGGTACCCACGCGCACGGGTGGAGCCCCGGGGTTCCCGGTGATGCTCATGAGCCCGGTGTAGGCCTGGATCAGCGGATCGTAACCCGGGCGATCCTTCAGCGGCCCCTCCTCGCCGAACCCGGTCAGGGAGCAGTAGACCAGCCGTTCGTTGATCGCGCTGAGGTTCTCGTTTTGCAGCTGGTCCTCGAGACTGCGTGCACCCT
>CAZEBV010000012.1:6664-23795 GCA_964510695.1 uncultured bacterium | reverse complement strand
TTCGCCCACGGGGCCACGGCCCTGCTGGCTCTCGCCGGGTTTCTCGTGCTGGGGATGTCCCGGGGGTACCTGAAGCGGCGAAAGCTTCGGTCGGTCGAATGGACCTTCCTGGTCCTCATGGCCGTCGTGGGTCTGTCGCTGATGTACAGCAGCTACCATCTTTTCGTGCTCTTTGTTGGCCTGGAGTTAAGTTCCCTGTCCCTGTACGTGCTCTGCGGCTACCGCCGAGACGACGCCCGCAGCCTGGAAGCCTCCCTGAAATACTTCATCCTGGGTTCGGTCGGCTCCGCGGTGCTGCTTCTGGGCATCGCGCTGCTTTTCGTGAGCCAGCGGACCGTCGTGGTCACGGAGTTTCTCACGGCCGGTGGGCTGTCCGGGTTGACGGTGGGGTTGATCGTCCTGATGGCGGGGCTTCTCTTCAAGCTGTCCATCGTCCCGATGCATGTCTGGGTGCCGGACGTCTACGAAGGGGCTCCCACCCCGGTGACCGCCTTCATGTCCGTGGCGGTGAAGGTCAGCGTGCTGGCGGTCCTCGTGCGTCTGCTCCACGACGCCGGCGTCCCCGGGCGGGTCGACTGGGGACAGGTTCTCTGGTGGCTGGCGGCCCTGACGATGGTGGCCGGGAACCTCCTGGCCCTGGTCCAGGAGAGCGTCAAGCGAATGCTCGCCTACAGCAGCATCGCCCACGCCGGTTACCTGGCGGTGGGATTGGCCGCCCTGAGTCCCTCGGGTTATTCGGCGGTGGCCTTCTACGCGGCCGTCTACGTGCTCATGACCGTGCCGGCCTTCGGGGTGGTTATGCTGGTGGCCGGGTCCCGGGACGAGGATTACTCCTACGAGTCACTGCAGGGACTCGGCGGAACCCACCCCGTGCTGGCGGTGGTGCTGGCGGTGTGCATGATTTCCCTGTCGGGCCTTCCGCCCACCGCCGGTTTCATGGGAAAACTCCTGCTGTTCAGGGCGGCGGTCGAGGCCGGAATGGCCGATCTTGCGGTGCTGGCCGTGCTGGCCTCGGTGGTTTCCGTCGCCTACTATTTCCGGGTTCTGGTGCACGCCTTTATGCGCGGACCCGCGGGCGACCGCACGCCTCCGGCCTTCGAGGTGGGTATCCTGGCGGCGACCTCGACGGTCCTCCCGGCGCTTCTGCTGATCGTCCTGGGGGTGCTTCCCTCCGGGCTGTATACCATCACCCGGTCCCTGATGGCCGCCCTCGCGTAGCGGGTCCCGGGGGACGCTCAGCACGTCAGGTGGAAGGCGCCGGCGACCGCTTCCCCTTCGTCGACCAGTTCGTTGTAGCGATCGATGGCCTCGTCGGTGGGCAGGGCCTCGTAGTCCACGTCCTTTTCCTCGAGGAACGTCCGGACCTCGGGGGTCAGCTTCATGCGGCTGCTGGCCCCGCTTCCGAAGACGATCTTTCCGGGGTTCTTCGGCATCAGATCACGGAGGTCCTCCGGGACGACCCGGTGGCCGCTTTCCCGCCACCAGTCGTGGACCCAGTCGTCCAGAACGATGATGTCGGTGTCGTAGTGTTCCCCCTCGACGTCCACGTGACCGAACCGGTAGTTGTCCAGTTGTTTCACGGGGTACACCTCCGGAACCCAGGGGTCGACCGATCAGCCTGCAGGGCCACTCTATGAAGCACGCCGGTGCGCCGCAACGGGCCGGGGCGGCCCTTCAGGGAAACGGGGAGGACCCCGGGTTCACGTCGAGGTGCTGCCGGGCCCAGTCCTGGGCCCGAGTTTTGTTCTCCCGGTAGCGCTGCATCCACGCCGCCGGGGCGTGATCCCGGAAGTACTCGGCGTCGAGGAGGGTCAGTTCCTCCGCTCGGGGGTGTTCCACGACCGACTCGGCCTCGCCGAGGTAGAAGGTCGAGGGGCCGGCGTCCATGGCGTTGGCGAGCCGACAGTCGAACGACGCGTAGGCGTCGACCAGGCGGGGAAGGCCACTCGGGGTCGTCTCGAGGTCCAGTTCGGTGAGTTTGTCCCGGTCCCGTCCGGAGACCAACCCCAGCCGCCGGACGACCTCAAGCTGGTCCCGGTGCAGAAGGTGCAGGCAGAACCGTCGTCGTTCGGCGATGAGCTCGTGGGAATAGTTCGTTTTGAAACAGTAGAAGGCCACGCGTGCACACTCCGGCACGAGGGACGCCCGGATGGCACTGTTGGCGATCATCCCGCTGCGTCGGTCCCCCGCACGGACGGTCACCGCCACGACCGGGGTGGTGAGGTGACGGAGAAGCTCGTACTGCCGATCGGGATCCATCGGGATCACCCGGGCGGAGGAAGACGATCAGGAGTCGGGCGACTGTTCCTGTTCAAGGGACACCGTGATGATCGGGGCATCCCCGATCCGCAGGCTTTCGTCCAGCATGGATCGTTCCAGGTTTGAACTGGCGATTTTGTCCTCGAGGTTCCACTCGGACCCCCGCTGACACAAAAAGACGATGTCAGGTTCCAGCTCCTCGATAATGGTGTTGAGCGTCATGGGGCTGGTGGTTTTTTCGAGGTCGACGGTGCGCACCAGGCATTCGTATTGATCCACCTTGTCCTCCAGTTCCCCGACGTCCCGGCCGGCCAGGGTGACGGCGAAGCGGGAGTTTTTTTCGAGCTGGGCGATTACGCTCAACCCGATTCCGCCGGGCCCGATGACGAGCGCCTGGATGGGCGAGCCGGGTCGTCCGGAAACGGACATTTAGATCAGGCCCGTCCGGAACAGCACGTAGAAATACAGCACGGTCATAAGAATCAGCGGCCCCATGGCGATCGACCCGATCCGCAGCATTTCCCCGGGGCTGATTTCGCCGCTCGCGTATATCAGGGCCATCCGTGAGGAGGAGGCGGGCAGCAGGAACCCGAAGGTGGCCCCGAAGGCCATCGGGAGCATCAGTTCCGGCTGGGTGAGCCCCAGCGTGGCCGCGGAATCGGCCATGACGGGCGCCAGGATGGCCACCACGGTCGTGTTGTTCACGGCGTTGCTAAGAACGGCGCTGGCAAGCACCGTCACGGCCGTGATGACGAGGTAAGAGTACCCGATCGTCACGTCGGCGATCATGCCGGCTATCCAGGTGCTGACACCGCTGGCGTGCAGCCCTTTCCCCAGCGAAAGCCCGGCCCCGATGATGAGGTACACGCCCCAGTTCACCTGCCGTGCGTCCTGCCAGTTGATGATGTTCGCCGTGAACAACAGCGACGCGGCCACGAGGCTGATAATCGCGCTGTCGGCCATGTCGGCCGGGACGTCGAACCACGACGCCAGCGGCGGTCCGAGGACCCACGATACTATGGCGAAAAGAAGGATTCCAAGGATTCCCCGTTCGGCGATCGAAAGGGGGCCGTGTTCCTGGAGTTCCTCGGTGAGCTCGTCGCTGTCGATGGGTTCGATCGAGGGGTAGACGGTGACCACCAGAATCAGCCAGCTGAGGGGCACGAACAGGACGGCCAGGGGCGTCCCGTATTTCATCCAGTCCAGGAAGGTCCAGGAGAGGTCCTGGGCCAGAATGCCGCTGGCGACCGCGTTCGAGGAGGCTCCCAGGATGGTGCTCAGGGCTCCCAGGGTGCTGGAAAGCACGAGCGCCATGAGCAGCACCGTGACGAAACGGTCCCGTTTTTCGGCTTCCACGCGCGTCGCGATGCTGAGGCAGACGGGAATAAGCATCGCCACGACGGCCGTCGAGAACACCCACATCGAGGTCACGCTCGCCACGCCCATGAGCGCGAGAAGAAGCAGACGGGGACGTCCCCGGCAGCGCACGATCAGGTCGATGGCCAGCCGCCGGGTGAGGCCGTGCTTCCGAAGGGATTCCGCCAGGAACAGGCTGCCCAGGATCAAGAAAACCACCGGGTAGGCAAAGGGGGCGAAGGCCGCTTCGAGGTCGAGGATCCCGGTGGCCACCAGGCAGACGGGAATAACCAGCCCGGTGACCTGAAGGGGAATCGGCTCCAGGATCCACAGCCCGCCCGCGAACACCAGGACCGCCAGCCCGAGGCTGCCGTCCGCCCCGAGTCCCGGGGGTGCGGGAAGCAGGTACACGAGGACCCCCGCCAGCAGCACCCCGAGCATCCGGCGGTGATCGGCCGTCATGGCGCGGGGGCAGCCTCGGACGGGGTCACGCCGTCAGGATCCGGCCGCGGTACGGGGCGCACGCCGGTCCTCCGGGGAGATGGTGCGCGTCTGGAGCTCGTCGAGTGCGACGTCGTCGACGTCGGTGAGATCGTACTCCTCCTCCAGACGCCGCAGCCGATCGGGGTCCGTCACCGTCATCGGATGGGCGTCCTGGATCGCACAGCAATCCCGGTAGTCCCGGATGGAGAGTTCGTAGGTGCCGTAGCGTCGGGCCAGGGCCACGATTTCGTTTTTGTTCATGCCGATGAGGGGGCGCAGGACGGTGATGCGGGCGGCGGCGTCGATCGTGGTGAGGTTCTCCAGGGTCTGGGAGGCGACCTGACCGAGGCTTTCCCCGGTCACCACGGCCCGGATGTCCCGCTTTGCGGCCATCGTTTCGGCCACACGAAGGGTGTGGCGGCGAAACAGGACGAGTTCGAGGCGGGGTTCGACCCCCCGGACGGCCAGGTCGAACGGGTGATAGGGGACCAGGTGAAGTCGAACCCCGTTCTGGAAGGCGGCCAGGCGGCCGGCGAGCTCCGTGATCTTGGCCTCGAGGGCGTCCCCGGCCTCCGGGTAAGCGTAGAAATGAAGGAGATCCACCTCGCAGCCGCGCTTCATGCACTGGATCGCCGCCACCGGGGAATCCAGTCCCCCCGACAGAAGACCCAGCAGCGTGCCGTTCACCCCCGAGGGCAATCCCCCGAGGCCCTCGTGTTTCCGGAAGGAAAGGTGGGCCCGGTCGTGGAGAAGCTGAACGTGAATTTCCCAGTCCGGGTCGTCCAGGTCAACCTCGAGTCCCGTGGACGATTGAACCCGATCCCCGATGCGCCGGTTGAAGTCCACGGAGGTCAGTTCCAGGGATTTGTCCGAACGCTGGGTGCGGACCGCGAACGACTCCGCCTCCGGCGGAGGGAACGAATCGATTTCCAGGACCCGCCGGGCCACGGCGTCGGGGTCCCGCTTTAGCCGCCAGCCGATCCCGTACCAGGCCACCCCGGGCACCGTGCTCAGTCGCTCCCGCAGGGCCTCGCAGGGAGTCTCCGGCACGAGCCCGATCCAGATGCCGCCCTGAAGCCGCTCGACCGTTCCGCGGGGGAGGTCCCCGGTGCGGCGGTCGAGGTTGTTCCGAAACTGCCGTTCGAAGCGGGGGCGGTTGCGGTCCTTCAGGCCGATTTCCGCGTAACGAACGAGGACCGAGTCGGGCGGGGGAGAGAGGGGCATGATCATCCATCCGCTGGCTCACGAGGCTCGGCAGCGAATCCTTTACGGCCGGTGGGCTCCGCCGCGTCCTTTGGAGCCCCCGGTCCCGAATCCTGCCGTGCTTCCGTGCACGCGTCTGTCAGGGTCCGAGTTCCCGCCCGCATGCTCCTGCACCGAGGTGCGGCGGGGTCGATGTGAGGCCGACGGCACCGAAACGTCGATGGATGGATCGGGAGGGGTCGGGCACGACGTTCGAAGCGTCCCGTCATTATAAAGGGTGCGTTCCGGCAGACAATCCGCACCCGGGATCGACCGATCGCCGCGCCAGCCGGGGTACGGAGGTTAGCACTTTGCAAAGGCGCCGCTTCCCCTTATCGTAGAGGCCCTTCAGTAAAGGGGCCGAACTCTCACCCGTTGGAAAGGAGACCTTCGTATGATTATCGCCAGCGATCTCGAAGGGGTCATCATTCCCGAAATCTGGGTTCAGGTGGCCGAGCGCTACGGAATCGAGGACCTCAAGAAGACCACCCGTGAGATCTCGGACTTCGAGGAACTCATGGAGTATCGGATCGAGGTGCTCAAGCGGGAGGGGCTGAAACTGCGGGACCTGAAGAAGGTGGCCCGTGAGGTGATGGCCTACCCCGGCAGCCGGGAGTTCCTCTCCTGGTGTCGACGGCAGGGCCAGCTCATGATTATCTCGGATACCTTCCACGAGCTTTCCGACGAGCTGATCTGGGAGATGGGCGGCTACAACCTGTTCGCGAACAGTTTCATCACGGACGAGGACGATCATATCACGGGTTATCGTCTGCGGATCCGCGGGCGGAAGTGGCGGGTGCTTGAGAAACTCCGTGAGATCGGCTTCTTCGTGGTCGCCATCGGGGACTCCTACAACGACCTCTCGATGCTGAAACGGGCGGATCATCCCATCCTGATCAACCCGCCCGACGAACTGGCCGAGGAACACCCGGAGATCCTCGTGGTCTCGGATTACGAGGAGATCCGCCAGTCGATCCTCGAGCTCCCCGAAAGCGAGATCGACCTGCCGGCCCCGCCCCCGTCCCCTCAGGTGTCCTACTGAGCGTCCCCGGTCCGGTATCCGCGAACCCGCTCCAGGAAGTGGTCGAGGATTCGGGCGGTTAACCCCCAGACAACCCCTCCGTCGAACTCGTAGAACAATTCCGGCAGAACCCCGGGGTGCCAGTCGTAGTTCCGTCCGCCCGGGATTTTTTCGTACGGGAAGTCGGCCGGGGGTTGAGGTTCGAGTTCCACGTGATGGGTTTCGGGGTCGATCTCCAGGGCCCTCTCGAGGGGAACCTCGAAGATCGAGTCCACCTCCCCGGGCTCGGGGCGCACCTCCACGTCCCGCCGGAGGGTGCCGGCAAAGGGGAAGATCATCATGCGCCACGGGGTGGCGAGGTAGTTCAGGGGGCCCAGCACGTCGATTTCACCGGGGTCGATCCGAAACTCCTCACCCGTCTCTCGAACGGCGGCCTCCCGGAGGGACGAGTCCTGTTCCTCGACCCGTCCCCCGGGGAAGCAGACGTCCCCGGGCTGCCGGTCGAGATGACCGGCCCGCCGCTCGAAGAGCAGCGTCCAGCCGTCGCCCTCCCCGCCGGACCGCCTCCTCAGCGGAACCAGCACGGCCGTCTTCAGGTAATGCTGGTGATTCATGAGCCGAACCGACTGAGCCTGGAGGCGGCGGCGAAGGTGACCGGGAAGATCCATGGGAGGCCTCGTTGAAGCAGGATTACCGGCGTCCCGACGGTACCGTACCGGTTCGAGCGTAATTCGATCGGCCGGCCCGATCGCAGAACGCCGGAAGGACGGTCGGGGAGGTGGCCTACACCAGGCCGTGAAGCGTGCCCCCGTCCACCGGGAGGGCGGTACCGGTGACGAAACTGGCCCGCTCGGAGGCCAGGAACGCGATGACGTCCGCGATTTCCTCGGGGTCGGCCCATCGATCCATGGGCACGTCGTCCAGGGTCGCGTCCCGGGCGTCCTCGAAGTCGATGTCGAGCCGTTCGGCGGCGTCCTCCGTCAGTTTCACCATACGGTCGGTGGCGGTCAGCCCGGGAAGCACGGAGTTGACCGTGACGTTCTCGTCCGCGAGTTCACGGGCGAGTGTTTTGGCGGCCCCGAGAACCCCCGGTCGGGTGGTGTTCGATAGCACCAGGTCGTCCACGGGTTCCTTGGCCGAGATTGACGTGATGTTGATGATCCGACCCCACTCGTTCTCCTTCAGGTGGGGAAGGGCCCGCTGGGTCAGTTCGACCATGCTCATGAGGTTCAGTTCCACGGCCGCCCGGAAGGCCGACGGATCGGTCTCCTGGAACCCCCCGGACGGGGGACCGCCGGCGTTGTTGACGAGCACGTCGAGCCCGCCGAAGGCCTCCACCACGTCCTGAACGAAGGTTTCAAGGTCGGAGGCTTCCCGTACGTCGGCCTGGACCCCCACGGCGGGGCCGGGACAGGCGTCGATCGTCTCCTGGAGGTCCTGCTCTCCCCGGGCACACAGGCCGACCGCGGCCCCCTCCCGGGAGAGCCGCAGGGCCGTGGCCCGGCCGATGCCGCGGCTGCCGGCGGCGACGGCCGCCACTTTTCCGTCCAGTCCGAGGTCCATGGTGATCCCGTCCCTAAAGGAGCCCGTTCTGCCGGGCGATGGTGTTGAGCTGAATCTCGTCGGTGCCCTCCACGATGCGCAGCGTTCGGGCCAGGTGCAGGTGCTCCATGAAGGGGTTGTCCTCCGAGAGCCCACCGGCCCCGTGCACCTGTACGGCGTCGTCGGCGACCTCCCAGAAGGTCTGAGTGGCGAACCAGTGAAAACTCGAACTTTCCTCCACCGCGTCCTCACCGCGGTCGATCCGTCGGGCCAGACGCCGGCCCGCGGCGTCGGCGACGTAATGGTTGGCCCGTCCCCGGGCGATCTTGCTCGAAATTTGCTGGAACTTCCCGATCGGTCGACCGAAAGCCTCCCGTTCCCGAGCGTACTCCACGCACCGGTCCAGCAGGTAGTCGGTGTGGCCAACCGCCTCGGCCCCCAGCTCCATCCGGCCCTCGGACAGAAACGCCATGGCGTTGTAGAAGGCCTCGTCGACCTCCCCGAGCACCCGGTCGTCGGGAACCCTCACGTCGTCGAGCAGAATTTCGGCCTGCCATCCTTCGTAGCCCACCGCGTTGTTGATGGATCCGATTTCAAACTCGTCCCGCTCCACGAGGAAGCAGGTGATGCCGCGGTAACGTCCGGCTTCCTCCACCGGGGTCGTGCGGGCAAGGACCTGGGCGAAATCACAGAACGCGGCGTTGGTGATCCACTGCTTCTGACCGTTGATGACCCACTCGTCGCCGTCCCGGTGGGCCCGGGTGGCCATGTTCGGCGAGTCCGACCCCACCCCGGGCTCGGTCTGCGCGAACGCCGCGGATTTCTCGGCCCGTACCAGCGGCAGAAGGTATTTTTCCACCTGTTCGCCCTCGGCTTCCAGCAGCATCGGGTTGGGGCCCTCGGGGCCCTTCAGAACGTATTCCGCGAGGCCCAGCCCGCTGGAGGCCACGGTCGTCTTGGCCAGGTACCAGGTCAGGTTCGACACGCCCTCGCCCCCGACGTCCCGGGGCATGTTCATGGCGTAGTAGCCGGCTTCGGCGCTGGCGCGGCGGATCTCTTCGACCGCCTCGAGGATTTCCGGGACCGGCTGCCCGTTGTCCCGCCGCCCCCGTCGGGGGTTGGTGTACAGCTCCCCGAGATCCTCCTGGATCGGACGGACCTTTCGTTCGATGAAATCATTCAGCCCCTCCAGGATCATTCGCGTCTCCTCGTCGAGTTCACCGCGGCCGTCGGAACCCATGACGTCACCGTCCCGGTGGGAAGGGGGTGGGGTCGCTCGTCGTCGGCACATGATAAGATGAACCGCCCCCGAACGATAGGCCCGAAGGTCGGGCTCCGGATTTCTACGGGAGGTGCCTCCCTTGATCGATCCCGCCTCGTCCACGTCCTCCGATTCGGCCGGCACGTGGGACGGATCTTCCCCGGAATTCGACGAACGGCGCGGTCGGTTCGCCACGGTCTCGAACCGGGAGGTCAAGCGTGTCTACGGTCCCGACGACGTGGAGGAGCTCGATTACGACCGGGACCTCGGGGACCCGGGCGAGTACCCCTTCACGCGGGGGATCTATCGCACCATGTATCGGGGTCGGGTCTGGACGATGCGGCAGTTCGCCGGCTACGGGACCCCCGAGGAGACCAACGCCCGCTACCACTACCTCCTCGAGGAGGGGCAGACCGGCCTCTCCGTGGCCTTCGACATGCCCTCGCTGATGGGGATCGATTCGGATCACCCGATGAGCGAGGGGGAGGTGGGGAAGGAGGGGGTGGCCGTGGACAGCCTGCGGGACATGGAGGTCCTCTTCGAGGGCATCCCGCTCGAGGACGTCAGCGTCTCCTTCACGATCAACCCCAGCGCCCCGGTGATCTACGCGATGTTCGTGGCCCTCGCCCGGGCGCAGGACGTTCCCCCGGAACGGATCAACGCCACCTTCCAGAACGACATGCTCAAGGAGTTCATCGCCCAGAAGGAATGGGCCCTGCCCCCGCGCCCCTCCCTGGAGCTGGTCATCGACACCATCGAATACGCGGCCGAGCACCATCCGAGGGTGAAGCCGGTATCGATCAGCGGATACCATATCCGGGAGGCGGGCTCGACGGCGGTCCAGGAACTGGCCTTCACCCTGGCCGATGGTTTCGCCTACGTGGAGGGCTGTCGGGAGCGAGACCTGCCGGTGGACGAGTTCGCCCCCCAGCTGTCCTTCTTCTTCAACGCCCACAACTCCATGTTCGAGGAGATCGCCAAATACCGGGCCGCCCGGCGGATCTGGGCTCGAACCATGAAACAGCGCTACGAAGCGTCGGACGAGGACGCCATGACGCTTCAGTTTCACACCCAGACGGCCGGACAATCCCTCACGGCCCAGCAGCCCCTGAACAACGTGGTGCGTACCGCCTACCAGGCCCTGGCGGCCGTGCTCGGGGGGACGCAGAGCCTTCACACCAACTCCTACGACGAAGCCTTCGCCCTGCCCACCCAGCGAGCCGTGAAACTCGCCCTCCGGACCCAGCAGATCCTGGCCGAGGAAACCGGCGCCGCGGACGTCGTGGATCCGCTCGGGGGATCGTATTTCGTGGAATCCCTGACCGACGAGACCGAACAAGCCGCCCGGGAGTACCTGTCGGAGATCCGCCAGCGGGGGGACGGCTCCTACCGCGAGGGGGTCCTCCGGGGCATCGAGGAGGGGTGGTTCCAGCGAGAAATCCGGGACGCCGCCTACGAGTACCAGCGCCGGGTCGAGGAGGAGGACGAAGTGGTCGTGGGGGTCAACCGCCACCGGGAGGAGACCGAGGAGGAGATCGAACTCCTCGAGGTCGACGAGGTGAAGACCCAGCAGCGCCAGCGTGAGCGCCTCGAGGAGGTGCGCGGCGCCCGGGACGACGCCGAGGTACGGTCGTCCCTGGAGCGTCTCCGTGAGACCGTCCGGAAGGAGAAAAACATTATGCCCGTGATGGTCGAGGCGGTCGAGGCCTACGCGACCATGGGGGAGATCATGGGGGTCCTTCAGGACGTACACGGCACCTACCGGGAGGGACTCCGGGCCACGGGTTCCCCATGACGGTTCGATGCCTCGTCGCCAAAGTCGGGCTGGACGGACACGATCGGGGGGCCCACGTCATCGCCCGGGCCTTCCGTGACGCCGGCTTCGAGGTCATCTACAGCGGCCTCCACAACCGGGCCGAGGACATCGTACGTGCCGCGGTCCAGGAGGACGTGGACGTTCTGGGGCTCTCCATTCTAAGCGGGGCTCACAACACCCTCGTACCGCGAATCGCGGAGGGCCTCCGGGAGGCCGGGCGGCTGGGGGACATGCTCTTCTTCGTGGGGGGGACCATCCCGGACGACGACGTCGAGACGCTCCGGGAGGCCGGGGTGGACGCGGTCTACGGGCCCGGGACCGACACGAGTCGGCCGATCGAAACCATTCGGGAACACTACCCGGAGCGTGCCGCCGATCCCTCCGGCTGACCCCCCGGAATCGGAAACCGCCCCCCTCGATGGGCTGGTGGACGGCGTTCTCGCGGGGGACCAGACCGACCTCGCCCGGTTGATCAGTGCCGTCGAGGACCGGGACGACGGGTATCGTGCCGCCCTGCGTCGTCTGTACGAACATACCGGCAACGCCCACGTCATCGGGTTGACCGGCCCACCGGGGGCGGGGAAGTCGACCCTCGTGGACCTGCTGGCCCGCTGGTACCGAAAACAGGGGCGGACGGTCGGGGTCGTGGCGGTGGATCCGGGGTCCCCCTTCACCGGAGGCTCCCTGCTGGGTGATCGAGTCCGTCTGACCGACGGCGCCGGACGGGACGATCTTTTTTTTCGGTCCATGAGCACCCGCGGTCGACCCGGGGGGCTCGCCAACGCGACCACGGACGTGGTCGACGTGCTGGATGCCGCGGGGTTCGACGTCGTTCTCGTCGAAACGGTGGGGGCCGGCCAGAACGAGCTTCAGGTCATCAGCGCCGCCGACACCGTCGTGCTGGTGCTCACCCCGGCCGCCGGTGACGAAGTGCAGGTGCTCAAGGCGGGAATCCTCGAGATCGCCGACGTGTTCGTCGTCAACAAATCCGACCTCACCGGCGCCGATCGTCTGAGATCCGACCTCGAGTCACTGATTCGACGGACGGGCCGGGACGACGGGGACCCCGATGAGTGGCAGGTGCCGGTTCTGCCCACGGACGGACGGGCCGGGGAGGGGGTGGACCGGCTCGGCAGCGTGCTCGGGGACCACCTGGATCACCTCGTGAGCACCTCCCGGCGCACCGAACGCCGGCGTGAACGGCGGGAAAAACAGGTGCACCGCGTGCTGCGCGAGGAGCTGAACCGCCGTCTTCGTGAGACCCTGGAGGCCGACCAACGCTGGCGGGAGACCCTCGAGCAGGTCCGGGAGCAGGCCATCGATCCCTACACGGCTGCCCGAACCCTTCTGGAGGATCTTCCCGAGGAGGGGATCGGGGGGCACACCGACCTGACCGGCCGGGGGTCCGTGGAGTGACGGTCGCCGGCTCGGGCCGGTCGTACCCTCGCTGGATGCCGCTGATCCTGGCGGCCGTTTTCCTGATCCCGGGATGCTCGAACGCCGGTGATTCCTCCGATCCCGCCGGTGAGGGCGTGCGTGCCCCGGATGTGCCGGCCTCGATGCGGTTATCGTCCCCGGCGTTCGAGGACGGCGGCACCATCCCCGACACCTACACCTGCGAGGGCCCCGATCGTTCACCGCCGCTTGGCATCGGGACGGTCCCCGGACGGGCCGCGGCCCTGGTCCTGATCATGGAGGACCTCGACGCACCGCGAGGAGGCTTTGACCACTGGGTGGTCTGGAATCTGCCGCCCGACGTGGATCGGCTTCCCCCGGGCCTGTCCACGCGCCGTGAACTCGAGGGGTTCGGAGGGGCCCGCCAGGGCCCCAACGATTTCTCACGGGTCGGCTACGGGGGACCCTGTCCACCGCCCGGTGAAACACACCGCTACCGCTTCCGGGTCTGGGCCCTGAGCGAACCCCTCGACCTGCCGCCCGACACCCGCCGGACGGGACTGATCGAGGCGATGGGGGATCGGGCGGTGGCGAAGGGGGATCTCGTGGGCCGCTTCCGTCGGGGGTCGGCGCCCTGAGTGACGGATCACGACGGCGTCGGGCGGCCGCGCGGATCGACGCCCCCCTTTGAGCCGCCGGTCGTGGGCGTCCCGGGGCAGGGGTTCCGAACGGGGTGAGTCCCTCCCCCGGACATACCCCTCTGACCATCCGTTTCGCCTGGGACGTGATGCTGGGCAAACTGTCGGACTACCGGCTTCATGTCGGGTACGATTGCGCCTGCGAACCCGGGATCGAGGACGAGCGTCTGGTGCGCCTGGCCGCTCGTGAGAAGCGCGTGATCCTGACCCGTAACCGGGGGCTTCTGCGTCGACTGCCAAACCCCATCCGGGGGGTTCAAATCCGCAGCGAGGGGCTGCGTCGACAGCTTCGCCAGGTCGTTCGGCGGTTCGGATTGCGGGTGAGCCCCGGATGGATTTTCACCCGCTGATCCGGGTGCAACCGGCGGCTGGAGCGGGGGGACACCGACCGCGTGGCCGATCGGCTGCCCGAGGCCACCCGAACGTGGGTGGACGCGGTTTACCGGTGCCCGGAGTGCGGGACGGTGTACTGGCGCGGAACCCACTACGAGGCCCTCTGTCGGACCCTCGGGGAGTGGGGGCTGATGTCAACAGCCACCCCGGAACGTGAGGGGACGGGGGGTTGAACGTCTCCTCAAAAACGCTGTTATAATTATGTTTGGAACACGGATCCGGCGGCACGGGAGGTCACGCCATGGACGAGCATTCCGCTGAGAACCGCGGGGAGGACGTCCCGTCGACCGTTCCCCCCGGGGAGGTCCCCGGGCCGGGTCGGCTGGCCTACCTGGCCTCCATGCTGGGGTTTCTGTCCGATAATCCCCTTTCGAGCCTGCCCTGGATGCGAAAGCGTTACGGGCGAATGGTTCGCCTTTATCTGCCCATGGGCGGCTGGACCTACCTGCTGGGGACCCCGGATCAGGTCCAGTACGTGCTCGAGAAGAACCAGAAGAACTACCGCAAGGCCCGCGCCTACAAGGAACTCGCCCGAATTATGGGGGAGGGGCTTTTAACCAGCGAGGGGGACCTCTGGCTGCGTCAGCACCGCCTGATGATGCCCATGTTTCACCGGAAGAGCGTCCGGACGTTCGGGGACATGATCCTTGACGAGGCGGATCGCATGCTCGACCGATGGGACTCCCTCCATGACTGTGGGGAGACGATCGACCTGCTGGAGGAGATGAAACGCATCACCCTCCTTATCATCTGTCGTTCTCTGTTCAGTTCGGAGGTGGAGGGGTACGTGGACGACGTCAGCGAGTCCCTGGACGTTCTGCGCCGGGGGTTTCAGTCCCGGGTGCGGGGCTTTGACATCCCGATGTGGGTACCCACGCCGCTGAACCGCCGGGTCAGTCGGGCGCTGGACCGCCTGGACGAGATCGTCCACGGTCTGATCGATCGCCGCCGTGGACACGAGAAGGAATACGAGGATTTTTTGTCCATGCTGATGCTGGCCGAGGACGAGGAAACCGGGGAGACGATGGATCAGCAGCAGATCCGCGACGAGGTCATGACCTTCTTCCTGGCGGGCCACGAGACCACCGCCAACGCCCTGACGTGGACCTGGTACGCGCTGGCGGATCACCCGACGATCCATCGACGGCTGCACGAACACGCCGCGGAGGTTCTGGATGAGCACGACGGGACCTTCTCGAACGACCTCTACGAGGACCTCGACTACGCCGGCCGGGTCGTGAACGAATCCATGCGGCTGTATCCTCCGGTGCCGGTTTTCGCCCGGGAGGCCATCGAACCGGACGTGATCGAGGGCTACGAGGTTCCGGCGGGAACCACGGTGATGCTCAGCCAGTACCTCATCCACCGGGACCCCGAGCTCTGGCCCGAGCCCGAACGGTTCGACCCCGGTCGCTTTGACGGGGATCGGGAGGAGGATCGGCATCGATTCAGCTATTTCCCCTTCGGGGGAGGGGCTCGCATGTGCATTGGACGGGAGCTGGCCCTGCTGGAGGCCCGCCTGATCCTCAGTCGGGTGGTTCGTCGTTTCCGACTTGAACGGGCCGAACCGGATCGTTCCGTCGGGGCTGACGTGGCCGTCACCATGGAACCCAACGTGCCCCTTCGGATGGAGCTTCACCGCTGGTAAGTCACCCCGTGCCGGGTCCGGCCGGGGGTCGAACCGCCCTGACGTCGCCGCCGGCCGCGAGGGTGGTTCACTCCGGGGAGTCTTCCGTGTAGGGTCTGGTTTACGCCGTCGCGTCCGTATCTTCCGTCCATGAAGAGGGGGTCCCCGATGTCTCAACCGTCCGGCAACACCCGTGTGGTTCTGGCCAATCGACCCGAAGCCGAGCCTTCGACCTCGGACTTCCGGGTGGAGGAAGGCCCCGTGCCCGAACTCGGGGAGGGAGAGGTCCTGCTGCGAACGATCTACGTTTCCCTGGATCCGTACATGCGGGGCCGGATGCGGGACGTGGAGACCTACACGGAGCCCCAGCCGCTGGACGAGGTGATGGAAGGAGCTGCGGTGGGCGAGGTGATGGTCTCGGACCACGATGCTTTCGATCCGGGGGATTTCGTGCTCGGCGAGACGGGCTGGCAGGAATACGGGGTGGCCGACGGGGATCACCTCACCGGGGTTTCCCCGGGGTTCGCCCCCCTCTCGTATTATCTGGGCATCCTCGGCATGCCCGGGCTCACGGCGTACGTGGGCCTGCTGGACATCGGGAAGCCCGACCCCGACGAGACGGTGCTGGTGTCGGCGGCCTCCGGGGCCGTCGGCTCGGTCGTCGGCCAGATCGCCCGGATTAAGGGCTGTCACGTGGTGGGGATCGTGGGTACGGACGAAAAATGCGACTACATCACCGACGAACTCGGCTACGACGAGGCCATCAACCGTCGATCCGCGGACATCAACGAGGCCCTCGGGGCGAGCTGCCCCGACGGAATCGACGTGTATTTTGACAACGTGGGGGGCGAGATCCTCGAGACGGCCCTCTGGCACCTGAATCCTCACGCCCGCGTTCCGCTGTGTGGTCTCATTGCCGAGTACAACGAACCCGAACCGCCCCCCGGACCCAACCTGACGCCGGTCCTCATCAACCGGGTCAAGGTCCAGGGGTTCATCGTGCGTGACCACGCGGATCGACAGCCCGACTTCGTGGAGGACTAGGGGGGCTGGCTGGACGAGGGAAAAATGACCTACCGCGAGGACATCGTGCAGGGGATCGAGCAGGCCCCGGAGGCCTTCCTCGGGCTCTTCGACGGCAGCAATTTCGGGAAACTCGTCGTTCAGGTGAGCGAGGATCCCACCCGGGACTGACAGCGGGGGGGACAGCGGGGTCGAGCGGGCGCTGGACGTGTACGAGCCCCTCGTGGAGGCCCCCGATGCCCTTCGTGAGGCACTCGCGAGCGTCCGGCCGACGGCCTTTCGAATTAACCGCCTGAAAACCACGGTCGAGAGGACGGCAGAGTACCTCGAACGGCAAAACCTCCCCGTCCGGAAACACCCGCACCTTTCGACCGTTCGCTTCTGGGCGGCCTCCGACCGTCCGGCCTCGTCCTGTCTGCTTCACTGGCTGGGAGGCTACTACATTCAGGATCCCGTGTCGCTGGTTCCCGTGGAGGCCCTCGCCCCGGAGCCCGGGGAGCTCGTCCTGGATCTCTGTGCGGCCCCGGGGGGCAAATCGCTTTACCTGGCGGAGCGGGTGGGATCACGGGGTGGGGTGGTGGCCAACGAACCGGTGGGGCCCCGGCGGCGGGGGTTGTCCAGCAACGTCCAGCGGCTCGGGGCGACCAACGTCCGGATCACGGCCTACGACGGTCAGAGCGTGCCGGAAACCCGGGCGTTCTCCGCGGTGCTGGTCGACGCTCCCTGTACCGGGGAGGGCAGCTTCACCGACAGCCAGCCCGGCATGGCCCGCCGTCGGCCGGATGAACGGAACTCGCTCGTCGACACCCAGTGGCGGCTTCTTCGGAAGGCCTACCGCCTCCTGGCTCCGGGCGGCCGGCTCGTCTACGCGACGTGCAGCTACGCCCCCGAGGAGAACGAAGCCCAGCTCGCCCGGCTGCTCCGTGAGACCGACGCCCGGCTGGAGGACCCGGGCCTTCAACTCCCCCACGATCCCGGCGCCGCAAGCTGGCGGGGCGAGGACTTCGGGGAGCCC
>CAZEBV010000012.1:0-6654 GCA_964510695.1 uncultured bacterium | reverse complement strand
GCCCCTGCGGCGCGTCTGGCGCTGCTACCCGCACCACTACGGGGGCGGCGGCATGGTATTCGGGTGCGTGCGCCGTCCCGATCCGGGGAGTTCGGACGGTTGACGCGGCGGGTTCCCCGAACCGCGGCGGGCGTTCGCACCTACTTCCGGCGTCGATTCGGGGTGGCGGACGCCACCTGGGATCCCTACCGGTTCTCGATCGGAGGCTCGTCGGTCTTCGTCCGGGGACCCGATCCGCCGATCGAGCTGGGGTGGGAGGAAGAGCAGGCGGGGCTTCGGGTCGCCACGACGACCACGGATGCCTTCAAACCCTCCACGCGGGGCATTCAGTGGCTGGGATCCGAGGTTCGTCGAAATCGGATTCCCCTGGGGGAGGAGGCCCTGAGGGTCCTGCTGGATCGCCGTACGACCCGGTCCGTCGACCTCGGACGGGTTTCGGGCCGGGGGTACGTGGCCGTGTTCTTCCGGGGTTATGCCCTCGGATGCTGTTTCTGGACCGGGGAGCGGCTTCGAACTCAGCTCCCCAAGGGGCTGACACGCCATTTCCCGGAACGGATCCTCGATTCGTGACTCCGTGGCGGCTGTTTTGGGGCGGGCGGAATGATCGTACGAATATTTCCCCCGCCCGAGGCGTTACTAGGGGTGACGGTCAGCCGTTCGAGCCAGGTAACGTCAGCCGATGTTCCGGGAGGACATCCATGATTCCCGTGAACGTAAAACAGCTCGTGGTGAACCCGGAGAACAACAGCTTTGTCTGCCTGTTGACGGACCAGGACGAGGAACGCCTTCTCCCGGTGGGGGTGGGCTCCTTCGAGGCCCAGGCCATTGCCCTCAAACTGGGTGACGGCCGGGGGGAGCTGCCGCGTCCTCTCCCTCACGACCTGATGGCGTCGGTGGTCGACCGGACGGGGAGTCGGGTGGAGCGGGTCAGCATCGACGAGCTTCGGGACAATGAGTTCCGGGCTCACATCACCCTTCGCCCGGGCGGAGGCGAGGAACCGGTCCAGGTCGAGGCACGGCCCAGTGACGCCATCGCCCTGGCACTTCGCACCGACTCGTCCATTCTGGTGGCGGAGGACGTGATGGAGCGCGGCAGCGTGCGCCAGGAAAGGGTCCGGCGAACCGACCGCAATCACCCCCGGCTGGAGCGTCTGCGGGGGAAGCTCGAGGACGCCGTCGAGGCCGAGGACTACGAGAAGGCCGCCCGGGTCCGGGACGAGATCCAGGAAGTCCAGAGTGAAATCCGCCGGGAGGCGGAGTCGCTGGAGGACCTCGAGGAGGATCTCGGCGATCGATTAACCCGGGACTTCCGGGAGTCCTCGAGCGGGGGTTCGGACGCCGACTGAGGCCCCGTCGACCGGGGGGTGGGTGCGGTTTTTTTCGGGTTCCCGGGGCACCGCGGTATAATCCACTTCTTTTCGGCCACGAGAGGCGAGCTGGATCCCGTCTTTCCCTCCCGGAGGGGTGCTGTGTGAACCCGGATTCCGACACCGCGGACCTCGACGCCCTCGAACGGGGTGACTCCCTGACGGTCCACATAGACGGTTTCGACAACAAGTACCTCGGTCGGACCACCCTCGGCGACCGGGAGATCCTCGTTCCGGGCGTCCTGCCCGGGGAACGGGTCCGGGGAGACGTGATCCGAAGCTGGCCCTCCCGGATCCTTCTGAAGCCGGTGGAGATCCTCCGATCCGACGCGGACCGCGTGGAACCCGAATGCCGTCATTTCCTGGAGTGTGCGGGGTGTCAGTTCCAGCACATCGATTACGACCGTCAGCTGGAGCTCAAGCTTGAACGGATGCGCCGCTTCTTCCGGGAGGAGGATCCCGCCACCCCGCTGCCCCTCGAACCGATCGTGCGCGCACCGGATCCCTACCGTTACCGCAACAACATCAAGCTTCACGGTCCCGGCGAGCCCGGGTTCTGGAAGGTCCGGGGCTACGAGATGCTTCGGAACGAGGAATGTCCCGTCTGCGTCGACGAGCTCGAAGCGGCCCTCCAGGAGGGGCGGCGGGAGGGCTTCCGGGACTACGTCGACCGGGGGGTGGAGAACCTCCTGCTTCGTGCCTCCCGCGGCGGGGAGGTGTACGTGGGCCCCGAGAACCGGGAGGAAGCATCGGACGAGACCTGGCTCTCGGAACACGTTCGGCATCCGCTCACGGGGGATCGTCAGGAATTCGAAGTCCCCGCGCACGCTTTCTGGCAGGGCAGCACCCCCATGATCGACGCGCTCGTCGAGGAAGTCCTTCGGCCGGTGGAGGCCCTTCAGCCGGAGGTGCTGCTGGAGACGTACTGCGGCGTGGGGTTGTTCGGGCTGCTGGGAGCCCGGGCCGCCGATCACGTGCTGGGGGTGGAGGAGGATCCGCTCTCCGTGAGGGCCGCCCGCCGCAACCAGCGGACCATGGGCCTGGACAACATCCGCTTCGTGGAGGGACCGACGGAGGACCATCTGGGGCGTTTCCTCCGGCGCGCCCCCCTCGATCACACCGCCCTCATCGTCGATCCTCCCCGAAGCGGGCTGCCCAAGGCGGTCCTTCGGGACGTTCTGGAGGCTCCGCCCGCGCGGATCGTCTACGTGAGCTGCAACCCCCAGAGCCTGGCGCGCAACCTGCGGGCCCTGACCGGGGAGGCCTACGTCCTCGACCGGCTGACGCCGCTGGACCTCTTTCCGCAGACGAAACACCTGGAGTGCGTCGGCGACCTGCGCCGCGCCTCCTGATTTGCACCTCGTCGATCACGGGACACCGGAGGCTCACCATGGATGATTCCGAGGGGGACGGCCAGGGTGGGGCGGAATACCTCGACGCGCTTCCGGAGGATAGGCTCCGGGAGCAGCTGGCCTTCGTGGCCGAGTTGGATCGCCTCAAGACCGTGCTTCGTCGGACCCCGCTGACCGACGGCTCCCGCCGTGAGAACGCGGCCGAGCACTCCTGGCACCTCGCGGTGATGGCCCTGATCCTGCGGGAACACGCCGGGTCGGAGGAGCTGGATCTCCCGCGGGTGGTGCGGATGCTGCTGGTCCACGACGTGGTCGAGATCGACGCGGGTGACACGTACCGCTACGATCGGGAGGGGATGCAGGACAAACGGGACCGGGAACGTCGAGCCGCACGGCGCCTTTTCGGGATGCTGCCCGACGATCAGGCTCAACGAATGCGTAACCTCTGGGAGGAGTTCGAGGCCCGACGGACGCCGGAGGCTCGTTTCGCCGCGGCCCTGGACCGCCTGCAGCCCCTGCTGCATAATTTCCTGACCGAGGGACGTTCCTGGCGCGAGCACGGGATCTCGATGGATAGGGTGGTGGAGCAGAACCGTTCCATACGTGAAGGGTCACCGGCCCTCTGGGGTCACGTTCGCACGCTGCTCGAGCGCGCCGTGGAGCGGGGTCACCTCGAGGACTGACACGCCGGCGGGGCCGTGACGGTGTCCCTCGGCATCGTCCGCCGGGAGGTGGATCCCTTGTCGAACGGCGGTTCACATGGTTGGATGATGACAACTGTCCGATAGAGTTAACCGTAGCAGCGAAGGTTCAGAGATCTTTTCGTAAGGGTGATCGTCTGTGGAGCAAGGTACCGTCAAGTGGTTCGACGACGCTAAGGGTTACGGTTTCATCGAGCAGGATGTCGGCGAGGACGTCTTCGTCCATTACTCCGAGATCCAGCAAGAGGGTTACAAAACCCTCGATGAGGGCCAGGAAGTGGAGTTCGAACTCGAAGAGACCGAGAAGGGGCTGGCCGCCAAGAACGTCGAAGTGACGTCCGGCGGAGGCGGCGGAGGCTCCGAAGGCGGCGTGGAAGTCGAACAGCCCGCTTCCGAGGACGACGAGGAAGACTGGTTCTAACCGTCTCCCACTGCCCCCGCGTAAGCGCGTAAGGTCGACCACGCTTAACGCTTACGCCGGGGAGACCGTCCCCCGGGCCGCCCGGTTCGGGGGAGAGCGTTCCCCCGGGATCCGGGCCGCTACCCCTTAAACACTTTACGGGGACGCCAGCGGTCCCGGTCCCGGTGGGTTTCTCGCTCCAGGATGGCCACGATCCGCCCGTCCCCGTCCACCGCCGCGGCCCGCTTTCGCTTCTCTCCTTCCGGCCGTGGAATCCAGTTTCCGTGAACGACCCGGTCCAGCGCTTCCCCCTCACACCGTACCGTCGACAGGTGGTCCACGGCGCTTCGAGGGGAAAAGAACCCGTCCGTCCAGGTGTCCGGCCGATCCGGTGACACCCCGTCCCGCAGTTCGTAGGGGCCATACCGGGTGCGGATGATCCGGGTCACCAGCCCCCCCTCCAGCTGCAGGACGGCGGATAAATCCCGGATGAGGGACCGTACGTAGAACCCCCGACCGCAGGTCAACCGAAGGTGAAGGACCGGGAAGGAGTAGGCCGCCACCTCGATCCGGTGGGCGGTGACGGTTCGTGAGTCCACCTCGAGGTCCTCGGTTTCGCCCCGTCGGGCGAGGTCCGACAGCCGATGTCCGTTCTGCTTAACGGCCGAATAGAGCGGGGGCACCTGCTCGATCGGGCCGGTGAAGGTTTCGAGTGCTTCCATCAGTTCCCGGCGGGATGGACACCGTTCGGGTCGTGAGGGCCGGACGGTTCCGTCCAGGTCGAGGGTTTCGGACCGAAGGTCGAACCGGGCCTTGACCCGGTAGGACTTGGGGCGTTCCTGAAGGTAGGGGATGAGGCGCGTGGCGAACCCGATCATGATCGGGAGCAGCCCCTCGGCTGAACGATCAAGAGTACCCGCGTGTCCGACTTTTCCCTCGGGAACCCGCCGTTCGACCTGGTCCACGGCTTCGCGGCTCGTGATGCCGCGGGGTTTGTTCACCAGCAGGACCCCGGCGGGATCGGGGGGGAAGCCGCGGGGTTGATCTTCGTGCTGTCCCATGATCGATGGACGACCTCCGTTGGGTGTTATCAGGCTGCGGGACGCCGAGGGCAGGGGGCGAATCAGGTCGTGTCGGGAGCGTACGTCCCCTCCAGCAGGGTGTCGTCAAGGACGTGACCATCCAGAGCCTCCTCGACGGTGTCCCGATCCGCGCCCGACGGAAGATCCAGGGTCGTGTCCACGGCGTAGAGTCGGAACCGGTAGGTGTGTTCCCGGTCCGGTGGATTGGGCCCTCCGTATCCTTCCTCCCCGTAATCGTTGATCCCCTCGGCCGCGGAATCCGCGGACCAGGCCTCGGGAATGCTTCCCTGGTCCGGAGGGATGTCCCACACCAGCCAGTGATCCCATATTTTGCCCGCCGGCTCCATCGCGTCGGGGTCGTCCATGATCAGGGCCAGGGATCGTGTTCCCTCGGGGACGCCCTCGATGGTCAGCGGCGGGTTGACGTTCTCGGCCGTGTATCCGGTGCGGTCGGGCAGAGGATCCCCGTCGTCGAATTCGGGGCTGGATAGACGGAAGGAAGCCATGGTAACGTCCTCCGGTTGGTTCGAGGTTGGACGGTTCGTTCCACTTTACTGCGCTTTGCCATCTTGTGCAATTTCTCCGCGAGCCGGGACCCTGACCGCATTGACCCGCGCTTGCCTCCGACGAGTGCACGCGCCCCGGGGCGTGCCGATCCCTTAAATCGAGGCCATGCCGTGAGCAACCAACCGGACGACCCACCGGCGGACGAATCCGATCCACGGGACGGGGCCGGGTCCGCGTCCTCCGACGGCCCGCGAAAGAACCCCGCCGGTTCCGGGGAGGCGGCGCCGGGGTCCGGTCTGGGGAACCTCGAGGACAAATTTAAGGCTGACGGCGGCCGTCCGTCCGGGGGCGGCTCGTTCCCGTGGAGCTGCGGGGGCTGCGTCCTGCTGGTGATCGTGACCGCCGCGGTCGGGACGGGTTTGTTTTATCCAACGTCGCCGGTCCGTCTGCTTCCCGGCGGGTTGGACCCCTCCGGTTCCGTGGAGGCCGCCCGGGAGGTTTTTACCGTCGATCTTCCCGGGGAAACCCGGGGGATCGGCCACCTGCGGGTGGGGCTGGAGGTCGCCCTGCTGGAAAACGAACGTGATCGAGCTGTTCTCCGGGTGGCCGTTTTTCAGTTTCCCGGCGGCTGGCCCGAGTGGATCCGGGTTATTTCCCTCCGGGTGATGGAGGCCTACTGGCGGTGGCTGGAGGGGTTCTCACCGGGGGAATACGACGCCGACCGGCGGATGCTGTGCGGTCGGACCATCAGGGTCGAATCGGCCTCCGAACGGACGGATAAGGGGGTCAGGGCCGTCCGTCGACGAGCCTGCGTTCGGCACCAGGGGGACGTCCGGTGTGTCCTCGTGCTCGGGCTGGGGCATGACCCGGAATCGTCCACGCGGGACCTGGTTGATTCCCTGGATTGCCCGTGAACGGCGGTTTTTAACCGATACTTCGCTTTGCGGTTGGCCGTTCGTCCCGTCCCCGCGGTGAACGGAGTGAGGTTTTGACCTTGTCCGTCCGGGAGTCTACCCTTTAGGGTGTCATCGTTCATCCTGAACCCCCTCGACCGGAGTTAAGCCATTCATGGACTCGACCGTCCCTCAGTCCGAGACTCCTCAGGACGTCGAAAGCTACCTCGAGGACACCGTGCTCCTCGACGACGAACGGTTCGACTGGCTTCGTCCCCTCCTGCACCGATCGCTCCACGAGGGGCTTGGCCCGGAGGACCTCGAGAACTGGGTGGCCCTTCAGTTCGGGGAG
>CAZEBV010000011.1:7895-24092 GCA_964510695.1 uncultured bacterium | reverse complement strand
GCGTGAACCCACCTCAGAAGATCGGGGCGGTTGGCGTGGTAGGTCGTGCCGGCCGGGAAGGACCCGACCGCGTCCGGGAGTTCTCCACGCACGCGATCGTGCATGTTTCGAACGGTCTGCGCCGCTTCGAGGGCCTCATCGGCGCTCCCGAAGGTAATTCGGTGCACGAAACGGAAGGTGCCGTGGAGCCGCCCCACCGGATCCTCACGGAAACTGCTGTGTTCGTCCACGCCCGCCGCCACGAGAGGATGAGCGAGCTGAAGCAGAATGGCCGCCGGGCCCGGGAGGGCCAGGACGTTCTCCCGCCCGACCCTCCAGAACATGGAACCGGGCCCGAAAAAACCGGCCGAAGGATCCTCCACCTGCGCCCGGTAACGGCGAAGGTCCCCGTCGAGCCGATTCGGGGACCGGGAGTCCTCCGGGGTCGTCTTCCCGTTCATGGTTCGACCCCCTGCGGCCCAGGGAGGCTGGACGCGGCACCGGATCGGCCGCTCCGGTGATCGCTCAAGAGGACGAGGACGCCTGGAGCGCCTCGCCGCAGGAGGGGCAGAAGTTGGCGGAAGCCCGCACCGTCTCCCCGCATTGATCGCAGAATCGGCGCTCCTCCCGGGACGAACCGTCGTTCCCCGGGGAGCCCTCCGATCCCCGGGCGTGCGCGTCCCCCGGCGTCTCGACGTGCTCCTGAAGCTGACGCCGAAGCCGCTCCGGGGCGAGGATGCCCCGAAACACGATCTCCGGTTGATCGGTGCCGGCCGAGGCAAACCGGATGCGGCCCACCCCGATGAGCCGCTGCCAGATCCCCTGAGTGACCTCCACGTGGCGGAGGTCACTCAGGTTCAGGGCGTCGACCCTCCGAGCGAGGATCCCTCGCCGGGCCTCCACCACACCGCCGTGGATCCGGTAGCCGTGCCGGTAACGCCGGTAGGCCGCGACCAGCGCCAGAAGCCCTCCGAGCCCCGCGAGCCCGGACACGACCGCCAGGTTGCCCGTCTCACCGAGCCTCGGGACGGGCTCCCGAACGGTCCAGACGAGGGCCCCGGCCAGGCTCAACACCATCAGTAGAAGCGTCCTCCACTGGTAGCGCCAGGCCGGACGGGCGTTGAACTCCACGGTGAGTTCCTTCCCGGTAAGGGGATCACACTAAAACGAACGTGCTGCGGCGGACGGCCCCATCATCGCAAACCGTCCCGGCCGGTGAAACCTGCGATCCCGCCGCGGCCGTAATTCCGTCCGGACGGTACAATCCCTACACTAAGGTGGCCGTGCTTTTTTGATCCGGGAGGGACCCCGGACCCGTCGAACGCAGGAGGCGATGCCCCTGGACCTGGAGGAACGCCTGGACGAGTACAAAGCCCGCTATCGCCGGGCGGCACTGCCGGATGACGTCCGGCAGAATTACGAGGGCCTGCTGGCGTTCGTGGATGCCGGAATGGACCCCGGGAGGGTGACCGACTTCACGGGGGAGCTGGCCGGTCAGCTGGAGTGCAAGCTCGACGTGTTTTTCCCGGTGGCCGACCAGGAGGCGGAAATTAACCCCGAGAAGCTGGTCAGCCAGCAGCACTACGACACCCTCCGGGAGGCCCTTCGTCACTACGAACGGCTGGAGGGGGATGTCACCGAGGCCATCCTCGAACACGTTCCGGGAGAGGGCGACGAGACCCTCTGTGTCTTCCCGGCCCCTTTCCAGCTGACCCCCGACGAACAGCCTGATCCCGGGGTCATCGGGGACGTGATCGAAACGCTCATCGGGCAGTTCCTCCACCCGACCCTGCTGCTGCGGGACCCCCCCCATCTTCCCTCCGGGGACCTTTTCGACCACGTGGTCGTGGCGGGTTCGACCCTCCACAACCTGCTTCGCCTGGTTCGCTGCACGGCGGGGCTCTGTCCCGTGGGGACCCAGCTGTCCGTGATCGCCGTGGCCGACGAACGGTTCATGGCCAGCATGCGACAGCTGCTGGAGGAATCCGAGGAGTTCGACCTCGAAAAGACCGAAGCCCGGCTGAGGGAAACCCTGCTCGCGGGCATGCGCCGCCAGCTGGACCACCTCCGTCGTCGGCTGCTCGAGGAACACGACCTCGGGCTGGAATTCGAAATACACGAGGGTACCGTCCAGGAGGCCGCCCGGGAGTCCGAGCGCTTCCAGGAGGAGCCCACCCTGCTGGCCCTGCCCCTTCATTTCACCGGGGGCGGTTACGACACCGCCGCGCTGCGTCCCCTCTTCAAACGGTATCCCTCGGCGGAGATCCTGACGATTTGAACGCTCCCACCGATCCCGGCCGGCGGACCCGACCCATCGATCCCCTTTACGCGGTGCTCGGGGCCCTTCTCGTTTCCGGGTTCGCGTACGGTCTCCTCGAGGCCGGTCTGCTGGCGGAGGAGTGGGTGTACGGGGCCCTGCTTTTGACGGTGCTGATCCTCATCGCGACGGGGGCGATGGACAAGACCATCACCGTCATGATCGGCTCCGGGGTCTGTCTGTTCCTGGCCGCCGCCGGCGGCCACGTCGGCGGGACCCACGGCGGTGAGCTGCCCGCTTACGTGCGAATGGTGGAATGGAGCGCCGTGGGCATCATCGTGGGTGCCACGATCTTCGTGGAGCTGGCCTCCCGGAGCGGCGTCTTCTCCTACCTCTCCCTCCGGCTTCTGAAGCTCTCGGAGGGAGGGCCGATCCGGCTCCTGATGCTGTTCTCCCTGCTGACACTTCTCTTCAGCGCCTTCCTGGACAACGTTACGGCCATGATTATCGTGGGGTCGCTGACCATCATCGCCTGCGAGAAACTCGAGCTGAACCCGATCCCCTTCATCGTCACCGAAGCCCTGATGACGAACGTCGGGGGCACGATGACCCTCATCAGTTCCATTCCGAACATTATCGTCGGGACCCGGGCGGGCTTTACCTACCTGGGCATCCTGTACGTGCTGACCCCCTACGCGCTGGTCTCGCTGCTGGTGAGCCTGGGTGTGGCGGTGATGTATTTTCCGGATACCTTCCAGGGAGCGTGGACGCCCGAACAGCGCAAAGAGCGGGCGCGTCGGGTCCAGGAGTTCGACCCCTGGGAAACGGTCAACGACCGCACCTTCTTCCTGGTCTCGATTTTGTGCGTCCTGGGCTTCATCGCGGCCTTCGCGCTGCACGGTGTTCTGCCGGTGGTCCATCGGCTTCCCCTGGAGTGGATCGCGCTGGGTTTTGGCACCCTGATGCTCGTGATCTTCCCCGCGGACGTCGAACGGACCCTGGAAACCGTCGAGTGGAACCTGATCTTTTTCTTCGTGGGTCTGTTCACCATCATCGGCGTGATGAAGGAGGTCGGGGTGCTCGCGGAAATGGGGCGGGCCGTGAAACCGTTTCTGCGGTCCGGAGACTTCCTGGGACCGTCGTTCTTGCTGTGGTTCAGCGCCGCGGCGTCCGGACTGACCAACAACATCCCCCTGGCGGCGATGGCCTCGGAGATCATCGCCGGACTCGAGCTGACCCTTTCACCGGACGCCTTCTGGTGGGCCCTCATCCTGGGCGCCAACCTGGGGGGGAACCTGACCTCGATCGGCTCCGTCAGCACCATGGTCGGGGTCACGGTGCTTCGGCGGGAGAACATCACCGTTTCGTTCCTCGACTTCGTGAAGATCGGATCCGGGTTCGCGCTGGTGCAGCTGCTGCTGGCCAACCTCTACCTCGGCCTGATCGTGGCCCTCTGAGGATGCCTCGTGCCTCGGCCGAGGTCCCGACGGTCGAATCCCCTCGGTTCACTTCGGAGGGAATCCGATGAATTTTCGACTGACGGTGCGCGTCAACCCGAACACCAGCCGGCGCCGGGCCGTCCGGAGGGACGATTTTTTGAAGGTCAACCTGACGGTCCCCCCCGAGGACGGTCGGGCCAACCGGGAGCTTCGAACCTACCTCGCCGACATCTTCGGCATCGACGTCGAACAGGTCCGCATCGTGGGCGGAGAGACCGCCCGGGAGAAGGACCTTCTTCTGAAGGGCCTGGATCGTAAGACGCTGGTGAAGCGCCTGGGAGACCTGTAGAACCTTCGGCCCCGTCGGGCCGCTGAACCTTCCGTTCGGAGGAGACCGTTGAGCCTGCCCTCGTTCCGGGACGTCCCGGCGCCCGACCCAAAAGCCATGCGAAAAGCCGGCTGCATCGCCGCGCGAACCCACGAACGGCTGCGCTCCATGATCGAACCGGGGGCCAGCACGCTCGAGCTGGATCGTGCCGCCGAAGCCGTCCTCCGCGAGAAGGGGGCCGAACCCGCCTTCAGAGCTTATGCCGATTTCGGCCATACCCTGTCGGTGGCGATCAACGACGAGCTGATTCACGCTTCGCCGGCGCCCGACCGAACGCTCGAGGACGGGGACGTCGTTTCGGTCGACCTGGGGGCGCGCTGGGACGGGCACTACTCGGACACGGCGGTAACGTACACCGTCGGGTCTCCCTCCGACGCCCGGACCGAGGCGCTAGTCCGGCGAACCAGGTCGGCCCTTCGGGCCGGCATCATGCGGGCGGTGGCGGGCAACACGCTGGAGGACGTCGGTCGGGCGCTGGAGGAGGGGGCGGGCGAGTTCGGGAACGTGACGGGGTGGGCCGGGCATTTCATCGGGCGCCGACTCCACCTGGCGCCGCAGGTCTTCAGCCGGCCTCACCTCAACGAACACCTCATCCTCGAGGAGGGCATGTGCCTGGCGATCGAGCCGATCTACACCCTGAGCGCCGACGCCGAAACCACCGAGGAGTCCCCCGGCGGCACCGTCCGCACCCGGACCAGAGCAATCGGAGCCCATTTCGAACACACGGTGCGGGTTCACGAGAAACGCGTGGAGATTTTGACCGCCCGCTCCGACGAGCCCCGGTTCCTTTGAGGAAAGCAGGCGGAGGGGGACGCCGGGCACGGTCGGCGGTGTACAATGCCCCTGTCCCCGGGGGACGGAACGAAGCACCGACATCACGTACGGCACCGCGAAAAATAAACGTTGGGCCCCCTGGTGGTCTCGGAGAGCGACGGCCTGCGCGGTCAGATCACCGACTACCTCGAGGGGGGAGAATTCGACCCGGTTCTCGAGGCCGCCTCACCCGGTGAAGCACGGCGCCGGCTGGCGAACCTGGACGAGCTGACGGAAATTCCCACCCACGAACAGTTCCAGAAGTCCCTCCGCAAGGAATGGGCCCGGCTTCGCCGAAGCGAATCCCCGCTGACCGTGGCCCTGGTGGACGTCGACGACCACGAGGACTACCGCCGTCAATACGGGCGTGAGCAGGGTGAGGATCTGCTCGTCCGGGTGGCCGGGCTCCTGAACGATCAGCTGAAACGACCGGGGGACGTGGCGGCCCGCTTCTCGACGGCCACTTCGAGGTGCTGCTTCCGGAAACGGATCAACCCGCCCCCGGAATCAATCGTGCCCCATCACCGGCTGGGGTTCGTAGGGGTCCTCCAGGTAGGTGCACTCCTCCTCGGTCAGCTCCAGCTCGACCGCCCCGGCGGCCTCCTCCAGCTGTTCGACGGAGGTGGCCCCCACGATCGGTGCGTCCACCGGTTCCTGCCGAAGCACCCAGGCCAGGGCCACCTGAGCCATCGTGGCGTTCTTGCGCTCGGCGAGTTCCTGCACGCGCTCGTTGATCGTACGGGCGGCGGATCCGAACGCCTCCCGCATGTCCCGGGTGTAGTCGTCGGTGCCCCCCCGGGTGGTGGCCTCGAAGTCCTCGTGGGGCCGGGCCAGGTACCCGCGGGCCAGCGGGGACCAGGGGATCACGCCGACCCCCTCCTTGCGGCAGAGCGGCAGCATCTCCCGCTCCTCCTCCCGGTAGGCCGCGTTGTAGAAGTTCTGCATGGTGGCGAAGCGGGCCGTCCCGAGACGGTCCGCCGTCCACAGGGCCTCCGCGAACTGGTAGGCCCACATCGAGCTGGCCCCGACGCAGCGGACTCGCCCGTCCGAGACGGCGTCGTCCAGCGCCCGCAGGGTGACCTCGATGGGGGTATCCTCGTCCCAGCGGTGGATCTGGTAGAGGTCCAGGGTCCCCGTCCCGAGCCGTTCGAGGCTGGCGTCCAGCTGCTGGTCGATGGTCCGTCGGGACAGCCCCCCGGTGTTCGGATCGTCCGGATCCATGGGGAAATACACTTTTGAGGCCACCACCACCTCCTCCCGGCGGCCCTCCAGGGCCCGGCCGAGGATGCGCTCGGATTCGCCCATGGAGTAAACGTTGGCCGTGTCGAAGAAGTTGATCCCCAGCTCGAGGGCCCGCTCGATGATGGGTCGGGCCTCCTTCTCCTCCAAAAACCAGTCCCGATACCGGGGGTCGCCGAAGCTCATGCAGCCCAGGCCGATTCGGCTGACGGTCATTCCGGTCTCGCCGAGGGTCGTGTACTCCATGCCGGCACACCTCCTGAACGAAGGGGAAATCCACGGTCCAGCCGGGGGGCTCGTCGTTCACTCCTGCCAGACGCTCATCCGGACGTCCATGTACCCGTTCGCCTCCCCGGCCTCGACCGCGACGGGGTCCGGCGACCCGGTCCGTTCCACCTCGCCGGTCTCCAGGTCGGTGCGGGGTCCCTCCCGGTCGGGCCTCTCGGTACGGCGGCGGTAGAGGTCGACGGGGGCCACGAACGGCACCCGGAAGGTCCGGCTGGTCGGCTCGCGGATCAGAACGTCCCCCTCCGCGATCGGCTTCTGGGGCCCCGCGAGCAGGTAGCGCGCCGCGGCCCCGCCGAGGTCGATCAAATCGCGCAGGGTCCGCCAGGTCAGGGACGTTTCCCGGGCGGCCGACCGGCCCGCCAGGTCCAGGACGCTTTCGAGTTCGTCGGGGGCTTCCCGGCCGCGAAGCGGCGTGACGGTCACCGTCAGGACCACGCGCCCCTCCAGGTCCTCCTTGAACAGCCACTTTTTCTTGAGGGGCGCCTCCGACCAGTCGACCCGTTCGCCGATGCGATCCGGCAGACGAAGCACCGCCTTCGTGTTCTCGATGTTGGGCCGGGGCCAAAGCAGCTCGAACCGGCCCAGGTAGGGGCCGGAGGTGAACCCGGCCTCCTCGATCCGCCAGGACTCGACTTCCAGCTCGACCGCCCGCCTCGGCGTGCGCAGCGTTCAGGAGCCCTCCCCTGGTGGGGTAGAGGCCGCGATCAGACCGGACGGACTAACGGGGGCCTCGCTCCCGCCCCTGGGTGGTCTGCTCCCGATACTCGGGATGGCGGGCAAGGAACCCGCCGCGCACCCGTGCCTGCTGGGGGTGAACCAGTTTGTCCTCCTCCCGGGCGTGTTCGAACAGCGCCCGGGCGAGCACGTCCTCCACCGTGTGACGGAGGGATTCGCTGAAGATCGTGGGCAGGTTGTAATGATAGGCCACCAGTCGGTCCTCCCCGGGGCCGTAATGCAGCGCGGCCTTCCGGTTGTCCACGGCGGTGTGAAAGCAGTTGTCGGAGGTATCGTGCTCGACGGGGCCGTCGAGGATCCCGGCCGCCACGAGTTCTTCCTCGGAGGGCAGGGGAGGAAGCTCACTCAATTTGGCCTCCGCGTCCCGTGACCGGGCCAGGAGAGCGTAAATCTCGTCCACCTTGTTCCGGAGGTCCTCGTCGCTGGGGTTCTCCTGAAGGGCGTTCACGGTTTCCACGAGCCCCTCGAGGGTCCCCTGAAGGGATTCCAGGGCCTCGCCGCCCAGCTCCAGGTCACCGACCTCCGCCCGGAGGGCCTGGACCTGCTGCATGAGTTCGTCCTGCCGCCGGTAGACACCCTCCATCAGTTCGCTTTCGAAGTCGACGTCCTCGGTTTTGGGGACGGACTTGGACCAGCCCACCTGAGGCACGTCCCCGCCGGAGGACACAGCCGGTTCCGGGACCGGCTCGGGGTCCGGCTCCGCTTCCTCGTCCTGCTGAGCGTCCCCGGCTTCCTCGTCGGACGAAGCCGGCTCCTCCTCGTCCTCGGCCCCTTCTTCGGTTTCCTGGTCCGCCTCGGGGAGCTCGTCCCCCGCCTCGGTTTCATCGTCCGCCGGCTCCTCGGGACCATCGTCCCCCTCCTCGGCGGCCCGACTCCCGTCGCCGCTGACCGTCGCGGCGAGGTCCCCCATCGTCTCGGGGGCGTGGTCGGACGCCCACCAGTCCGGTTTGTCGCCGCTCTCCCCGGAATCCCGCAGCGCCTGAAGCTTCTGGGACTTGTAGACCTGAACCTCCTGCAGTTCCTCCTCGTCGAGCTCCCGGGGATCCTGTTTCAATTTGTCCTCGAGTTCCTCGTCCTCCTGAAAACTCGCCATGAATCAACGCCTCCCAGGGGATCCGTAAAGGACCCCGAAACCTCGGAAATTCGATCCTGCCGGACGATTGCATCGAGCACCTCGGGAACGTTCCGATGAAGTGCAGCCGGGACCCCGATCCGCGCGGACACGGGGCCTCCCCGAGGATGCGAGCCGTGCATTTTACCATGCGCCGGCGCGGCTTTCGCATGATTGAAATCAGGGTCTCAGGCCAGGGGTCCTCGCCTCACCCTGCCGCCGGGACGGGGTAAAAACCCCGGGAGACAAACGGCCGACCGGGGCTGCTCCTGGTCGATGGGGCCCGTCCCGGTCCGGCCTCGATTACGTCACCTGTTTCATGAACCGCTCGAGGGCGTCCAGGTGATCGGCCGGCCGATCCAGCCCCATGTACATCGTGTCCACCGACACGTGCGTGGCCCCGAGCTTTCGCCAGTGCGCCAGCTGGTCGGCCCATTCGGGTTCCTCGAACTCGAACAGGCCGAGCCGTCCGTTCAGGCCGACGTCCTCCCGGGAGCGTCCTTCCTCCTCGAGGTAACGATCCAGTTCCTCGAGGTGATCCTCGGTCTCCTCCGCCGGGGTGCGAGGAAGCCAGCCGTCCCCCAGACGGGCCGTCCGACGCTTGGCCGCCTCGGACATTCCGCCGATCCAGACGGGGATCGGCCGCTGGCGCGGAAGCAGGGTCAACCCGGCGTCGGGCACCCGGTGCCAGCGGTCCTCCTCGTCGACGACCTCCTCCGTCCACAGGCGGCGCATCAGCCGAACCTGATCGTCCAGTCGCTCCCCCCGGGTTTCGAAATCCTGCCCGAGCGCCCGATATTCGATCGGGTTCCAGCCGACCGCCACGCCCATCCGGAAGCGGCCGTCGTTCAGCAGGTCCACCTCCGCGGCCTGTTTGGCGGCCAGTACGGTCTGACGCTGGGGGAGGATCAGAATGCCGGTGACCAGCTCCAGCGCCCCGGTGACCCCGGCCAGGTACCCGAAGAGGGTTAGGGGTTCGTGGAAGGAATCGTACACGTCGTAGGGCCCCTCCCAGCCCCCCTCACGGTCGGGGTTGGCCCCCAGGACGTGATCGTAGGCAAGGAGATGATCGAAACCGAGTTCTTCCACGGTCCGGGCGTAGCGGCGGATAACGGCGGGATCGGAGCCAATTTCCAGCTGAGGAAACACGACGCCCAGGTCCACGAAAAGCCCTCCCTTCAGGTTCCCAGCTGACTTCGAAGCCAGCGGGCGGCTCGTCGCAGCCGATCCGGATCCGGACAGGTCAGTTTGATGCGGTTGTCCCCCTCGAAACTGGGGTAGCTTCCCACCTCGAGGTCGAACCGTTCGGCGGTCTCCTCCAGCAGGGGGCCAAGCGCCCCTTCCGGGCGATCCGTTCGGAGCGTCTCCACGTGGCGGGTCTGGCCCCCGAACCGCTCCTCGACCTGCTGGAAGATGGCTTTCATCTCACGGGGAATCCCGGGCAGAACCACGGTCCCCTCGACCACGCACCCCGGCGCGAGGCCGTTGGGGTTCAGAAGCGGTTCGGCCGACGCCGCCATCCGGGCCGCTTCGGCGGGTTCGATCGCCAGGTCGGGGTACTCGTCCCGCACGGCGTCCAGTTTGGCCGCCACGTCATCACGGGCGGCCTCGTTCACGACCATCGGTTCCCCGTGGGCCCGGGCGACCCCTTCCATGGTGACGTCGTCGTGGGTCGAACCCAGTCCGCCCGTGGTCACGACCGCCTCGTATCGATCCTTCAATCGGCGCAGGGCCTCTGCGATTACGTCCACCTCGTCGGGCACCACGACGATCCGGCGGACGCGCACCCCCCGCTCCTCGAGGCGGCCGGCCAGCCAGGAGGCGTTCGTGTCCCGGGTGTCCCCGCTCAGGATCTCGTTGCCGACGGTGAGAATCGCGGCGTCCATCAGCGTCCTCCGCGGGCGACAGGGGTGCCCCCGGCCGGGACGGGTTCGACGGCGGAGTCGCGATCAATCAAACGGGGGTTCCTCCGATCCCTTCGGCCGGCGAAGTTTCTCGAGCCACAGCACCATCCCCACCATGAACAGCGAAAGAAACAGCGCCAGCGGAACCGCCAGGAACACCAGCTGCCAGAAAGAGCCGACAGCCGCCAGCATGACGAGCGCTCCGAAGCCCACGAACAGCCCGAGCAGGAAGACCAGGATGCCCGCGGTGCGGTGCGGCCGACCGATCTTCGAGAGCAGATAGCCAGGCCAGTCTTTCATTCGTGCGTCCTTCCCGGAGGAAGTCGGGACGGCGAGGGTATCCTTTCGAAGGGTATCCCCCGACGAGTGGATCCATCAATCCGGGCCGAGGTGAGCCTGCCGGTGCCCACCAGGACCCCGGATGAACGCGGCCGGACCCTCTGGTAGGATGCGGTTTCACGACGCCGCGTCGATGGGCTGCCCCAGTCGGACTCCACCGGATATCGTGATACTCATGGTCGTTCCCCGCATTCTTTCGGTCTCCACCGAAGAACCCGAGCATGTTTTCGACCAGGACGATGCCCTTACGACCGTCCGCGAGTGGCTTCGGCAAACGACAGAGGACCCTCCGTTTCCCCCGGAGAAAACCGAACGGGTTTTCCGCCGGGCCGGTGTTTCACGACGGCACAGCATCATGCCCCTTCGGGACCTCCTGGAGCCGCGGGACTTCGGGGAGAAAACCGGCCTGTACCGGGACGCCGCTGGCCCGCTGGCCCGGCGTGTGGTGAACGGCGTTCTGAACCGGACGCCGGTCGACGCGCCCGACGTCGATTATTTCGTGAGCGTCTCCTGCACGGGTTTCACGATCCCGGCCCTGGACGCCGACCTCCTCAACGAGATGGCGTTTCGACCCGACGTCCGGCGCCTCCCGATCGCCGAACTCGGGTGCGGAGCCGGGGCCTCCGGGCTCGGGCGAGCCTTCGAGTACCTGGAGGGACACCCCGCCGACGCGGCCCTCGTCCTGGCGGTGGAATTGTGCACCCTGAACATCCATCCGGAGGACCCTTCCCGGGTGCAGATCGTGTCCGGGGCGATGTTCGGGGACGGATCGGCCGGGGCCGTGCTGGCCGGCCCCCGGCACGAGGCTCCGTCCGAGGGGTTCGACGTGCTCGGTTACGACACGCACTTCTTCGAGGACACGACCAGCTACATGGGCTACGAAAACAGCGCCGGGGGCATGAAAATCATGCTTTCTCCCAAAATCCCGGCGCACGTGAAGCGGTACGCTCCCGGGGTGATCGAGTCCTTCCTGGACCGACATGACCTGACGCCCCCGGACGTGGACCACTGGCTCGTCCACCCGGGCGGACGAGCCATCCTGGACGTGCTGGAAGAGGTGTATCCGTCCGCTGATCTTTCCGCCAGCCGCCGGGTGCTGGACCGTTTCGGCAACATGTCCTCCGCCACGGTGCTGTACGTCCTCCGGGACGTTATGCGGAAAAGCCCCGCACCCGGGGACCGGGCGCTGATGATGGCGTTCGGGCCGGGGTTCTACGCGGATTTACTTCTCCTTCGCTGGGCCGACCGCTGATCGGTCCCGGGGGCCACCCGATCCCTTGAGGGACGTCGTCGTGGTGGGAGGAGGGCCCGCCGGCCTCGCGACGGCCCTCTACGCCCGTGATCGCGACCTCGAGGTCACCGTGCTGGACCGTCAGGAGCCGCCCATCGACAAAGCCTGCGGGGAGGGCATCATGCCCTCGGGCGTGGACCACCTTCGTCGGATGGGCGTGGACGTGGCCTCGAACGCCTCCACCTGGATTCCCGGGATCCGCTACCGTCGGGGTGAGGATCTCACCCAGGCCCGTTTCCCCCGGGGGCGGGCCCTCGGTTACCGCCGCACGGCCCTGCACCGTGCCCTCGTCGAGCGGGCGCGCGCCCGCGCCGCCGACCTCAGGTGGGGGGTGCGGGCCACCGGCCTGTCGGGTCGCTCGGTTGAGACCGACCGCGGGCGGATTTCGGCCCGGTGGATCGTCGGAGCCGACGGCCTGCACTCACGCGTTCGTTCGTGGGCCAACCTGGAGGCCGATCACGATCGGGCCGACCGCTACGGGGTGACCCGGCACTACCGCCGCCCACCCTGGACCGACTTCGTGGAGGTCTACTGGGCGGACGCCTTCGAGGCCTACGTGACGCCCGTGGGACCCGACGAGGTCTGCGTCGCCCTTCTGACCGATCGTCCGGACGTCGACTACGACGACCGGCTGGAACGACTACCCCCTCTGGCGGAGAAACTCACGTCGGCTCCCGCGCCGGGGCGTGACCGAAGCTGGGGCCCCTTCTACCGGGGGCCGCGAGCCGTCTGGAGCGAACACGTCGCCCTCGTGGGGGACGCCGCGGGGTATCGCGACGCGATCACCGGGGAGGGCCTGAGCGTGGCTTTCAAGCAGGCCCACGGTCTTTCGAAGGCGCTGGCCGCCGGCGACCTGGCCCGCTACGGCCGACACCATCGACGGGTCACCCGGGTTCCCTTCGCGCTGATCGAGGGCGTCCTGTGGCTGAAGCGCCACCCGCGGCTCGTGGACGAGTTGGTTCGCTGGCTCGGGGATCAATCCGCCCTGCTGGCGTGGATGCTGGACCTCAACGACCGGGGACCGGCGGCTCTGGTGCCCGGGATGAATCACGCCGGATGAAGGTCCGCCAGCAGGTTGACCCGCCAGGGCCACGCGGGTATCACTTCGTAAGCATCCGATCCCTCCCGGCCCAGGATCCGATGCCATTCTTCCACGGTGCGGCTGCGGGCCACCGAGGCCGGTCCGTCGTGACGGTTGATCGGGTTGGGGGTCAGGACGGCCGTCGCGAAGCGGGTCACCCAGTGGTGAAGCCGGGTGCGTACGAGATCGTGGTGGAGCACGAGTTCACGGGACACCCGCCGGGTCTCCCGCAGGAAGGCCCCCAGCCGTTCCTCCGCCAGGTGGTGCAGAAGCAGGGAACTGACCGTCACGTCCACCGACCCGTCCGCCATCGGTAGACGCTCGCCGAGCCCGCGGATCGCCCGTTCTCCCGTTCGGGGAGCGGCGGCCTCGAAGACCCTGGCGGTGGGCTCCAGGCGGAGGTAGTCGATCCGCCGGCCCAGGCGCTCCCGAAGCACCACGCCCAGGTAGCCGCTGCCGCCCCCCACGTCCAGCACCGAGATAGGCCCATCCCCTTCGGGCAGTCGCCGCCGGATGCACCGCACGATCCCCCGGAAGGTACCAAGCAGCCAGTGAAGTCGATCGATCCCCCGAAGGGCGCGGCGGAGGGAGGCGACCGGCAGGTCGGGATCGTCCATCTTCTCGGGGACGGTTCGGCGCTGCACGGTCAGGAAGGAGCCGGCGGGAGGCGGTCAGGTAACCCCGGCAAACTCACGCGGGACGCTACTGAACCCCGACGCCCTCGATGGCCTCCACCTCACCCGCGGCCAGTTCGAAGTCGAAGCAGGCCAGATCCTGCCGCATGTGTTCCTCGCTGGTGGTTCCCGTCAGCGCGATCATGCCCACCTGAAGCGCGAACCGGAACACGATCTGGGGTACCGTTTTCTCGTGCCGTTCGGCGATCTCGTGAATCTCGGGGGAGCGAAGTTCCCGCTGGTTGGCCGTAAGCAGGGAGAAAGCCTGGTAACGAATCCCCTGATCCTCGCAGAGCTTTCGCGTGGGGCGATCCCAGGCCACCCGGGCGAAACAGCGGTTCTGCACGAAGGCGGATGGACGCTCCGCGAACTCCAGCAGTTCCTCGAGCTGACCCGGGGACACGTTGCTGACCCCGATCCTTTCGACCCGTTCGCCCTCCGCGAGGGTCTCGAGGGTCCTCCAGACCGCCCGGTCGGCGTCGGCCAGACCGGAGCGGGTCGAGGGGCCGTGCAGGATCAGCGAATCCACGTAGTCGGTCCCCAGGTGTTCCAGGGAACTTTCGAGGGACGCTTCGACCTGATCCTCGAACGGGTCGTCGGGATCGTAGGGGATGCGGTGGTCCTGACCGGCCTCGTGGGTGAACTTAGTCTGCAGGAACAGATCCTCGCGGTCCATCTCACCCCCGTCGATCGCACTCTCAACGGCCTCGCCCACGCCGGCCTCGTGGTAGTGTTTTCGCTGGTTGGCGGTGTCGATCCCCCGGAACCCCGCTTCCAGGGCCCGTTCGGTGAGTGCCCGCGTTCGATCCTCCTTCCAGGCGGTTCCGTAGAGAAACCGTGGAACCCCGTCCTCCGTCACGTGTTCGTCCACGACACGAGTCCCTCCTTCCCGTCGGCGGCGAATATCAGGCCCGACCTCCGGCACGGACATCGTACCGGACCCTCGCCGCCAGCGGAACCGAAGGAGCCCGGGGGCTCTGTTCGTCGACGGGGCCCCTCGCGGCCCTCCAGGTCGTGCGGAACGTGTCCGGACGAGTTAACGTTGAGGGAGAGTGAAGATGGCGACCCGTTCGAGCAACCCCCCCTGCAGCGTGAGGATTCTTCCGATGGTGAATTGGTCCGCAGGCCTCCGATCCTCCGGCACCCGCCTTATGATCCTGATCGTTCTGGCCGTCCTCCTGGGCGGCTGCGCCCGGCCGACCGTGGATTCGACCGTCCCGTCTTCCGCCGCCGGGGTGGCGGTCTCCGACACTCGCCCCCGGCAGGGTCAGGTGGTCGAGTTTCGTCTGATCGGGACCGACCGTTCCGGGGGAACCCTCGCCCATCGGGGCCGTAAGGTGCACCTTCGGGGTTCGAATCCTCCCCGGGCGTGGATCGGGATCGACGTGTCGGCCGACACGGGCCTCCGTCGGATCCCCGTGTGCCTCCGGCCGGGACGCGGCGGGGAACCGACCCGGACCGTTCGGCTCCACGTTCGGGCGGGGACGTTTCCCGTGCAGCGTTTGACCATCCCGGACACCGACAAAGTCCTGCTGGACGAGGAGGCACGCCGCCGGGTCGAACGGGAACGCCGCCGGGTCGATCGGGCGCTGGCTTCGGGCACGGAGGACCCCCTCTGGAACGACCCGTTCGTGGGACCCCTGGATCCCCTCCCGGCGGGGAGCGGCTTCGGGGCCCGCCGCGTGCTCAACGGACACCCCCGCGCTCCCCACACGGGCGTTGATTACGCCGTGCCCGAGGGCACCCCCGTTCGGGCGGTGAACCGGGGACGGGTGCGCCTGGTCGACGAGCTTTTCTTCGCCGGTCGGGCGGTTTACCTGGACCACGGCGGGGGCCTGTTCAGCCTCTACTACCACCTCTCGGAGGTGCGGGTCGAGGAAGGGGACGTCGTCCCCCGGGGTGAGCGCATCGGGCGGGTGGGTTCAACCGGGCGGGTCACCGGAGCGCACCTGCATTTCGCGATGCGGCTCCACGGGGCGCGGGTCGACCCGTCCTGGTTCTTCCGTCGGGATCGGGCGGCAGCCGCCCCCCAACGCCCCTAGGTCGTCTCGAGTCGGACCCTGACGTCGGCCGCGTCCGCGACCGTACGGAAAAGCGGTCAGCGTCCGCGGTAGCGCTCCACCAGCGTCTCGGCCTGCTCACGGGTGACTCCCCGGAGGGAAAAATCAAGCTCCACCCGTTTGTAGTCGGCCGGATTGTCCTCGTCCCGCACGCCCCGGATCTCGCAGCGGGCCTCCTCCAGCGGGTAACCTTCCTCGTCCGCGGTAGCCTCGACCAGCATGACCCCGCACGCGGACACCCCGGTCAAAAACGACTCCTCGGGCGTGACGGCCTCACCGGGCCCGCCGGCGAACGTCGGCTCGTCCATCACGAAGTGGTTCGTGCGGGCGTGGTTGAGGGATCGCCCCGGCGTCCCGGCGGTCTCCGATCGAACCGTCGTGATTCGCTCCCCCTCCGACACGTTGACCCACCTCCCCGTTCAGGATTCCTGATCGTAGGGTGATTTCAGCGTTCGGTCCGGCAGCACGTAGTAGGCCTCCCCGGCCTCGTCGATCACCGATCGGGTGATCCGCAGGCCCTCCGGGTCGGCGTCGCCGCACGGCCGATCCGGCGGAGACAGATCCCAGCCCCCGAACACGTCCTCGAGGGCGGATTGTTC
>CAZEBV010000011.1:0-7885 GCA_964510695.1 uncultured bacterium | reverse complement strand
CAGCGGGGACCGTTCCAGAAGCCGGGCCTCGTTGTCCTCGAACGAAAACAGGCCGTACGGCGTCACCAGGTGCGTCGGGCCCGTGCCCTGCGGGAACCCCAGGTCGGCCCGCGAATCCCCCCCGCGGTAGTAGCCCATGGCCGTGATGTACTCGACGGTCTCACGGTATCGTCGGGGGTCCGTGGACCCGTTGACCAGGATCAGGTTCCGGGCGTAGGCGGCGACCTCGGTGGAGCCGCCCGAGCCCGGCAGGCGGACCGTCGGATCCCGGTAGTCGCCGATGCAGGTGGAGTTGACGTTGCCGTAGCGGTCCACGTTGGTGGCGTCGATGACGGCCTTGTCCACGAACCCGGACCGAAGCAGCCCGTAAAAAGCCTCCATCGGCGTGCCCGCGAAGGCGGTGTCCTCGGCGTAGCGGTGGAAATCCGAGATGCCGGTGAGGATGGTCTCCGGGAGGTCCTCCACGATAGCCCCGCCCTCGAACACCCGCACCATGTCCTCCCCGAACCACTGACCGGCCACCCGGGTGACCAGCACCGGCCAGTGGGTCCCCGTGAAGACCCGGTCGCCGGCCTCCAGCAGCTGGGCCGCCCGGTAGAGCACCCACTCAAGGGGGTGTTCGAAGCCGCCGCTGGCCGTCACGGGAACACCGTCCTCTCCAGGTCGAATTTCCCGTCCTCGCGCAGCCGCTCGACGTACTCCTCGCGGTCGTTTACGCCGTGAATGTACCGGTCGGCGTACTCCTCGAATCCCTCCACGCTTCGACTCCTCCGGCAGTAATACACCACGTGCTCGGCGTCCCGGTGGTACATGCCGAACAGGCTCTCCGGGTGGGCTGTCCACGGCTCGTGGACCAGCGCCTCGACGTTCGCGATCGGAAGGGTCGCCTCGGGCCGCTTTTGAACGTCGTCGGTCCCCACGATCTCCTCCGCGATCAGGACGGTGCGCCGCGCCGCCAGGCCGACGTGGGCGAGTTCCCCCCTGGGTCCGAACCACTGACCCCGGCCGCGGCGGTCCGCCCGGTGCACGATCACGAAGGCGACCTCGGGACGAAGCGCCTTCACCACCGAGACGTCCTCGCCCGTGAAGGGATCCTCGAGCCGATCGTATTTGTCCGCCTCCGGGCGCGCCCGATGTTCGTCGTGGCCCGTGCGCTGCATCGGCGTGGTCGGCACGAAGGGCATGTCGTAGGCACCCGCCATCAGTGCGGCGGTGAAGGTTCCGTACGAGTAATCCTCCACCCGCGGCGATCCCTCGCCCGGATCCTCCAGGGCGCGGCGGAAGTTGGCGGCCGGCAGGGGTCCCACCGACCCCCAGCAGTGCGTGGTCAGGGCCTCCCGAAGCAGCCCGGCCCCGATCAGCTGGTCCATCAAAAGCCCCCCCGAACTCATCAGGACCCGAAGATCGCCGATGCCCCGCCGGATGATCTCATGGGCGGCGCCGAAGGCGGCGGTCCCGAAGTTGCCCAGGTACAGGTCCGCCCCGGGGTCGACGAATTCCTCCACGGCCTCGCTCATGCTGAGTCGGGGAACGGTTCGGGACAAGGGGTTCCTCCGGCAGGGTAGGATCGGGCAGTACCTCACGCAGCCGTTATCTTACACGTCTCGTCCGTTTCCCGGGGCGGTCCTCCGGGAACACGGGGTGACTCCCCGCGCCCCCCGGATCCCCCGGCCCCTCCCCCTTTGACGCACGGAGCGGTTCCGGGTATATTCATGAATGACCAGTCAGTCATAAACGTCGGGAGGCGCTTTACGCCGTGCCCCGCACCGTCGACGAAACCGAACGTCAGGACAGCATCGCCCAGGCCGCCGTGAGGGTCTTCGCCGACCACGGGTACTCGGAGACCACCGTCCAGCAGATCGCCGACGAGGCCGGCGTCGCCAAGGGCAGCATTTACCTCTACTTCGACAGCAAGCGGGCGATTTTTTTCCACGTGTTCCGAAACTTCGAGGCCGCCCTCGACGCGGCGTTCGACCGGGCCCTGGCCGGTTCGGGGGACGCGGACCGGAAGCTCGACGACCTGACGGAGGATCTTCTGACGCTGGTGAAATCGAACCGTCCGACCATCAAGATGCTCTTCGATTTCTGGTCCCACAGCCTCCACACCGACGAGGAGGATCCGATCGACTTCGAGGCGTTCTACAACCGGCGGCGCCGAAAGATCAAGCGCCTTCTGAAGGAGGGGGCCCGGGACGGGCTGTTTCCCGAGGAGTGGGAGGACGCCCTGCCCTCCGTGCTGATCGGCATGGTCGAGGGTCAGCTCATCCAGTGGCTGGTGGATCCGTCCACGCCCGCGCTGGAAAACATGACCGAGTGCCTCCGGGACCGGCTCATGAACGGGCTTCGGACCGACGAGGCCCGGCGGAAACGAAACGCGGCCCGGGGGAACGACGACGCGGAAAAGGACGATCAAGACCTCGAGTGATCCGATGGGGGGTAATCGCACGATGTTAACCGCCAGAGACGTGCTGAATCCGATGGAGTGGGCAAAATCCTTCACGGGGGACGGGCTGCCGCCCGGCCCCAGCGACGACTTCTACACCGGCGTGAAACAGGCCTACGACATGGCCACCGGCAACATGGCCACCTTCATGAACGCCTACCACGAGTTCGGGCCCGTCTTCACCACCCGCACGCTGGGCGTCAAGATCGTCTGGCTGATCGGGGCCGAGGCCAACCAGTACATGTACGTCAACAACTGGCGCGACTTCTACTGGTGGGGCAAGGCCCTGGAGGGCCACCTGGCCGGGCTGATCGGGGAGGGCCTTCTGGCCTCCGTCGACGACACCCACGACAAGGCCCGCCGGCTGCTGGACCCGGTGTTCTCCAAGACCAACCTCAAGAAATACGTCAAAAGCATGATCGAGACCACCGAATCCGAGATCCAGGACCTGGAGGACGGCCAGTCCTTCGACTTTTACGACTGGGTCTACGACCTGGCCATCCTGAACGCCACCGTCTGTTTCATGGGGATGGACGCGAACCGCGCCGACGCGCGGACGCTGCACGAGAACTTCGACCGCTGCGTCCAGTACTATCACAAGCCCATCCACCTTCAGGTGCTGAGGGGACCCGGTACTCCGTACAACAGCTTCAAAAAATGTCGGAACAACGTCTCGGAGGTCCTCTACGACGAAATCGAGAACCGACGCCGAAGCGGCGAGGCCGACGTCGACAACATCCTGGACCGGCTAATCCAGGCCGAGGAGGACGGGGAGACTTTCACGGACGAGGAAGTTCACGACCAGATCATGAACCTCTACTGGGCCGGCCACGACACCACGATCTCGGCCGTGTCGTGGCTGATGGTGATGGTCGGCAAGTACCCGCGCGTCTACGAGAAACTCCAGCGGGAGATCGACGAGCGGGTCGGCGACGAACCCGTGGACGTGGACGAGGTGGTCGACGGTCTGCCCTACCTCGAGATGGTCATGGACGAGACGCTGCGGCTGTTTCCGCCCGCGTGGATCGCGGTGCGCAAGTCCCGCGACTCCTTCGAGATGTACGGCGAGACCATCCCGGAGGGCGTCAACGTGGGCTTCAGTTCGCTGCTGACCCACCGTCTCCCGCACCTCTGGGACCAGCCCGAGGCGTTCAAACCGGAGCGGATGAAACCCGAGAAGAAGCGGGAGTTCCCCGCCGGCGCCTACATCCCCTTCGCCCGGGGTCCCCGCACCTGCATCGGCATGAACTTCGCGAAATACGAGGTCAAACTCATCGTGGCCACGCTGCTTCGCCACTTTGATTTCGACCTCGTTCCGGGCCAGAATTACAATGGTCTGCCCATCGCGACGCTGACCCCGGACGGCGTTGAAATCAGCGTGCACCGACGGAACGGATCCGTCCGCGTGGACGAAGACATCCGGCGCGAGCCGGTGCCGGCGGATCCGGACACGAACGGGGACCCCGCCGGTTCGGGCGCCGGGGAGTCCGGCTGTCCCGTTCACTAGGCTGTTCGTGATCCCTCTTCGGGAGGATGATCCCCTTGGATTCCGAGGACGACGAGCTCCTCGTCACCCCCTGCTGTGAGACCCGAATCGAACCCGGGGCGGGCTTCCGCAGCGTTTTCTGCTGCAGCGAGGAGTACACCTGGGACGAACTGAAAAACCACGGCGAGTAGGCCCCGCGGGACCCCTACCGTGCGGAGCGGAAGTCGACGCTGCCCTCCCGGTCGACCGGGAGGGTAAGCTCCCCGAACCGGGTGCCGGCCGAAAGGGTCCCCTCCAGCCGATACGAGGCCCGCTCGGACCGCAGGACGTTCAGAAGCTCCGTGCCGAACCGCAGCGGTGAGAAGGACACCCGGAGGCTCAGCCGACCGGACCCGCCGGGCTCCAGGTTCAGGGGACGTTCGAGCCCAAGATCGCCGACCGGATGGCCGCCCAGGTGAAGCCGATAGGAAAGCGACCGGACGTCCAGCGAGAACGCGTTGGGGTTCTTCAGGATGAGTTCGACGTTCGCCCGGGCGGCCTGCATCGACAGTTCCTCCCACCCCACGGTCCCGAGGCGGACCCCGGGTGCCGCCGGCACCGGCAGCTCCCCGTCGCTTCGGCTTTCGACCGCGATCGGCCCCAGCACCGGTGCCTCCACCTGGAGGGCCAGCGAGGCCCGGTACGGAACCACGCTGCCGGGCTTCAGGGACTCGAGCGTCTCCCGAAGCCGATCGAAGGGCACCTCGGTCTCCAGGGGAACCGTCGTCGATCCGCCGGCCGGCACGGACGTCTCCGGGTGAAGGGTCCCCTGGAGGAACCGCCGGCCCCCGGCGTCCAGCCGGTAGCCGACCTCGTTGATCGGAAGCGAAACCGTGTAGGGGTTCGTCACGCGAAGGGTCCATCGGAGGATGACCGACTCCACGCTGAGGCTCCGCAGGCTCACGTCGGTGACCTCGGCCGAGGGACGCGGAACCTCGCGCATCATCCCGGCGCACCCGCCGATCAAAAGCACGAGGCCCACCAGCATTGGCATCGTCCGAACGAATCGCATCAGGCTGAACCTCCCCGTATCGTCCCCCGGCTCTCGACACGCAGCGGCCCGAGGAACCGTTCGGGTCGCCGGGCGTGATCGGGTCACGCTCAGCGCCGGGACCGTCGGACGTTATGATGCCTTCGGCCCATCCCGTCCCCGGAGGGAGCTGAACCCATGACGAAACCATCCGATCCGAGCCCGTCCCGGACGCCGCCCGGTCCGTCGGGGTGGGACTGGATCAAGCTCCTGGTTCGTTCCCGCCGACAGGACCCGGTCGAGTTACTTCATCACCTCCGGGAACGCCACGGCCGGCTGGTCAAACTGTACCATCCTCTTCTGGGCGGCGAATTTCTGCTGGTCAACCACCCCGACCACCTGCGGCACATCCTGGTCGAAAACCAGAACCGATACGGTTCGCCGGACCTGCGCTCGACGCGGGACTTCAAACGCGTCATGGGGGACGGCCTGGTCGTCAGCGAGGGCGACCTCTGGCTGCAGCAGCACCGCCTGATCATGCCCTTCTTTCAGCCGGACCACGTCACCCGCTACGGGAGCATCGTGGTGGAGGAAACCCGCACGCTGACGGAACGGTGGAAGCCCACCGCGGACCCGGACGACCTGGACTTACTCGAGGAGATGAAACGACTGACCCTGCGAATCATCGGCCGAAGCCTCTTCGGCACGACCTTCGAGGGTCACCGGGACGAGATCCGCGAGGCCATGACGGCGCTTCGGAAAGGGTTCCACCACCGCTCCCGTTCCCTGGTCACGCTTCCCCTGTGGGTGCCGACCCCCTTCCACCGGAAACTGCACCGGGCGATGGACACCCTGGAGGCCATGGCCCACCGATTGATCGAGGAGCGGCGGGGGTCCGAGGACGAGCACGAGGACCTCCTGTCCCACCTCCTTCTGGCGGAAGGGGACGACGGGGAACCCCTGTCGGACGAACAGGTGCGCGATGAGATCATCAACCTCATGATCGCCGGCCACGAAACCACGGCGGCCGCCCTGGCGTGGGGGTTCATCCTCCTGGAGCGTCACCCGTCCGTCCAGGCCGGGCTGCGGGACGAGGCCCGGGCGGTCTGGGGGGAGGAGCCGGTCTTCTCCGAGGGACACTTCGAGGAACTCGACCGGGCCAGACGGGTGTTCCGGGAAACCCTGCGTCTGTACCCCACGGTCCCGATTTTCGGCCGCACGCCGGAGGAGGACGACCGCCTGGACGGCTGCACCGTCGAGGCGGGCACCACGGTCGTCATCAGTCCCTACGTGCTGCATCGGGACCCCGGCTTCTGGACGGATCCCGAGGCCTTCGACCCGGACCGGTTCACCGACGAACGGGACGAACCGACCCACCGTTTCGCCTACCTGCCCTTCTCGGCCGGAGCCCACCGCTGCACGGGAAGGGATTTCGCGCTGATGGAGGGCCCCCTCATCCTCAGCCTGATCGCCCGGGACCACCGGCTCCGACTGGGCCGGGACCCTGAGGCCATTCGGCCCCACACGGCCGTCAACCTCGAGCCCTCGGGAAGCCTGCCCGTCGAGATCGTGGACGGAAGGGAGCACCCCGATCGGGAGGGACGACGCTGACCGTTCGGCCTCGTGATTCGGCGGGAGGGCCGATCGATCGGGGAACGACTAAGGGGACGGAGCCGTCGCCACCCGATCACGTCCCCCCGATTTGGCCTCGTAAAGCGCCTCGTCCGCCCGCCGAAGCAGCGCCTCGGGATCCTCGTCCTCCGGGTTCATCTCGGCGAGCCCCACGCTGCAGGTCACCGTGAACGTGTCCCCCTCCTCCCCCTCGAATTCCCGGCGCGCAAGCTCCTGGTTGATGCGTTCGGCCGCGCGGTGAGCGCTCTCGAGGTCGGTTTCCGGCAGGACCACCGCGAACTCCTCGCCCCCGTACCGCCCCGGGATGTCGACCTTACGGGTCATGTCCCGGAGCACCTCACCCATTCCCTCGAGCACCCGGTCGCCCGCCTGGTGACCGTGGGTGTCGTTCACCTCCTTGAAGTGGTCCAGGTCCACCATCATCACGGCCAGCGAACTCTCGTAGCGGTCCGCCCGGTCGAACTCGTCCTGGTAGCGATCCTCGAACTCCCGGCGGTTGAAGAGCCCGGTCTTCTGGTCCCGACGGGCCAGCTCCCGCACCCGCTGGCGCTGGTGTTTGACCAGCCGGGACTGAAAGAAGTTGGCCCGATCCAGATGGTAGATCGAATGACCGATCATGGTGAACAGGAAGATCGAGGAGGCGGTCAGGGGGATGAACTGATGGAGGTCCGGGTACTGCATCGCCCCGGGAACGCTGTACAGGTAGGCTCCCACGTAGGCACCGGTCACCATCGTGGTGGCGACCAGACGGGGGACGATGTCCACCCCCACCGCCACCGAGAACATGGGAATCATGTAGGCGATGTAAAACCAGGGGAAACTGAGCCCCCGGATCTCCCCGAAAAGGTATCCGGTGACCGCAAAATAAAGCGCCAGGTACGTGTTGAGGATCCAGAAGTTGCGTTCCTTCACCACACCCAGACCGGAAATCAACCCAAACAGGATCCACATCGCCAGAAACGTGAAGACCCGCCAGCTCGAGAAGATCCAGATCACGCGGGAATCCTGAAACAGGAAGAAGTCGGAGGGCCAGATCAAAAGCACCAGGGTGCCGAAGGCCAGCACGAGGATCTGCAGACGGGAGACGGACTGCCGCCGCACGGAGACCCGAAACATCAGCTCCTGAAGAAGAGAACGATCCGTGTGGGTGACGTATTTCGCGACGAAATCCCGAACTCTCCCGGCAGGGGAACGGGAGGAGGCATCGGAGGAGGGATGAGTGGAGGGGGGCTTCGAACCGTTCATCGTCCCGTTCCCTCCCGAGACCGGACCGCGGAGACCAACGGCGCCAAATAAAAGAACCAGGGTGAACCTG
>CAZEBV010000010.1:24355-24578 GCA_964510695.1 uncultured bacterium | reverse complement strand
GTACCCACTGGCTGATTGCGCACTTAAGGGGAGACCCTGAGCTCACCAGCGAATCCAGGTTCTCCAAGCGGGGGCCCCACGTTCGGACGTGGGGCAGGCCGAACAGACGTCGGTGAAGGTTCTTCAGGAGGGAAATCATGCCGGGGACCAGGACATCCCACGGGCGCCAGGTCCGGAAAGCCGTGGAGAGGTAGGAGCGGTCCAGGGGATCCTTCCAGCGTTC